>JAFZMV010000149.1 GCA_017553205.1 Selenomonadaceae bacterium
CATAACCTGCATGACGCGGATCTTCTATTTCGGAAACATATTCTTGCATTTTCAGTCACTACCTATTTTTTTCAGAGTGTATCATTTTTATCCGAAATTTTTATGAAACGCCCGTGATTCTTCCAACTGTATAAAATTGATTTATATTGTAATAGTGATAAATTCCATTTGAATGTTCAATATCAACCGGAAAAGTTTTATCTTCAAATTTTATTGGATATTCAATACCATTGAACTCATTGAAGTCCTCAAAAAACTCAATATTTCCAACAAAAATTTTTTCTCGTTCTTCATCAACGATATAAATATCAACCCAAGAATTTTTTTCTTTTATGTAATTTTTATAAAGTTTAATTTGACTTTTTGGAAAAGTGTAGACTTGAAATCTTCCATAAGCATAATTTTTTGGAGATTTTACTTTTACTTCAACAAAATAACTTATTCCCAAAGTATCTTCAACAAAAAAATCCAATACACTTGCACCGCTTTTTGCTGTATCAGCAGGACGACGAACACAAATACCGCGAGATTCTAAAAGTTTTTTTACAATTTCTTCACCGATTAAACCTTTTTGATAAGAAGGAGTAGATTCAAAAATTTTTCCCACAAAATCACCTCCAAAATTTTTTAAAGTTTTCTTCAAGCAAAAATATTTTCCTGCAAAAAAACTTTTTCAAAAAATTTATCAGCGTCGGAGGCTTTATCAAATCTTCCAACATCATTACTGATATTACTCCGGCGATTAAAAATAAACAAAAATTTTTTTGAAATCCTGTATTGATGAAACTTAATTTTTTTGCTGTGGGATTTATTGTCGACGGAGTAATAACACAGAAAATTTTATTTTTGGTGTCCCGACAGACGAATTTTAAAAAATTTTTAAAAATTTGGGGCAAAAAAATTTTTCTCAAAACTCCCAAAATCCTGAATCAGACATTTGAGAGCCGAGAAAAATAAAAAATGGCGTAATTACGCGAAATATGATTTTTTATCAAAGGACTTTTTGTATTGAAAAAAGTATTTCCGACAAAAAACGACAAGAAAATTTTTAAAATTTACTAATCTTTCATAGCTATAAGAAATTTTTCTATCGGTAAAAATTTTAAAATTATGCAACAGATTATCATTTCCGGAATCAAATAAGTTGCGTTTGATAAGATTGAATAAATTATCGGTGACATTCCTTCAGGTGCGTACGACGAAAAAAATATCACTCCGGAAATAAAATGACAGGCAAATCTTCCCGCAAAAGCCAAAAACACAGACAAAAATATTTTTTTCGGAAAAATTCCAGCCAATCCCATCGCCATAAATGGCAACGGATAATCAAATAAAACTTGCACCGGGTGCAAAATAAACGGGTCTTGCAAAATTGTTATCAAGCCGAAAATAAATCCCGCCAAAATTCCGACTCCAGATCCGTATCGAAAAGAAATTAAAATTAACGGAATCATTCCGCCGAGTGTGACGGCTCCTCCCTGAGGAAAATGATAAATTCTCAAATAATTTAAAATTATCGCAAGTGCAATCATCAGCGAAATATTTATTAAAATTTTTGTCGTGATTTTAATTTTTTTTGAATAGAGCAGAAACAAAATTAAAATCAAAACTCCGATTAGTGCGACTAAACTTGTCGAATTTTCCAAAAAAATTTCCATAATAAATTTTCCTCCCAAAATAAAAAGTAGAGCTTCAACGCAGAAACTCTACTTTTGTTTTTACAAAATTTTTTCCTACGTCGGCATTATCCGAATCAGGTTCACGGGTCGAAATTCTAAATTTCCTCTCAGCCTGTCCACAAGCTCCCCACAATATTAAATTTTCAAAATATTTTCCAAAGAACTTTTTACATTTTATTTTTCTACTCGATAAATAAGTTTCCTGCAATAAAAAATTTTAAAAAATAAAACAATCATGCAAAAAAATATCTACATCTTGAATCAAAATTTCGTCAATTTGCGGATAAAGTTGTCCTCGTAACTCTCTAATTTTAAATTCTCTCTCCAAATTTTGAGCGTCCTTAATTTTGACAACAAATTTTTCGTTTATCGTGTCAAATTCATAATCTATTCCGTAAAATAAAGTCGAACTCAACAAAAATGGAAATTGCAATCGCGGAGTTTCAGGCACAAAAACTTCAAAATTATTAAAAATTAAATCGCCGATTTTAAAATTTTTTATCGCATAAACAGAACCAATTTCATTTCCGCCAAATCTTCCGATAATTCCTCTGTCCAAAATTTTTCTGCGACAAACTAATTTTGCAGTAAACTTTGCATGAGAAAAATAATATCTTCCTTATCTTTGAGATATTCAGAAATTTTTTTTACATAGTTTTTATTGTGATCCAAATTGTTCGCAAATGTCATAACTATCGCCGACAAATCTATTTTACTCAACGGCGGAATTTTTTCGGGATTTCTTTTAAAATTCGATAATGTCACAGAAATTGACAGCAACTCCAGCATTTTATAAGTCGTCACGAAAATTCCGTAGTTATGAATAATGGAAGTCTTAAATTTGAAAGGATAAAGATTTAAGAAAAATTAGTATAAAAAATAATTTTCAAAAACTGTAGAAAAAGTTTTTTCAACAGTTTTTCTTAACGTGTTGAGCTGTTCATATTTTTCGACAAGAAAATTTAAAGAAATTTGATTATTTTCATTTGCAGTCAAATTAAATGTATCGACAAATGCGTTAATTAAATTTTGATCTGTGTGTGCAAAATCAGAATTTTCTCCGTAAATCGCCTCGAAAGTACCGAACATAATTCTCATGTGTTCTTTCACGTCAAAATTTATATTTTTTATGATGTCGAGAGCATCTTTTTTCAAAAAATTTTCCGAAGAATAAATTGCTGTCAAATTTTCAATTTCGTTGAGTTTATCGGCTGAAATAATTTCGCTGAGTTTGTCGAGGAAAAATCCGAGAATAATAAGTCGCCCGTCGATTGGAATAGATCTTTCCTGCAAAATTGAGATTGTCGCAAACTGAATTGAAAAAATATGCGAATATAAATTTTTTGGAACAGGTGCAAAAATTATTCCCATTCTTCCGAGATTGCTGTGAATTTTTTCAGATACTTCGACTTGTTCAAATGCCATCGGCTCTGTTGGGAGTAAAACTTGTGTCGCAACAACAGGACAAGTCAAAGACAACGAACGCTCAAAAAAATCTCCAAATGAATAAGTCATACGCGGATAAGTTACGCAAACATTTGACAAATATTCTTCACCGTATTTTCTTTGAATACTGCACCAGTTATCTTCCGTCAACATCGGGCAACGAGCCTGTTTATCCAACTTGACGACGTATTTGTTACTTTCATTTTTGAAAATATTTTTGGTAATTTCTTCAGCCGCAGATTTCGGTTTTATATTCGAGTACTTTTTAAAAGTTTTCTTGTCAATTTCAATTATCCAGCGTTTGCAACAATGAGCCGAACAAGATTGACCGTCACATTTAAATTTGCTGACATATTCCGGCTGAAAATACAAAAATTTCTTTTCCATTTAATCTGTCCCGCCCTCGTTTATTTCAAGCAAAATTTTTTGTATATGCTCGCTGTAATTTAATGAAGTATCAAGTGCGAAAAAAATTTTCGGAATATAACGCATGCGGATTCTTTTTCCGATTTCGCGGCGGATAAATCCTAATGCTGATTTCAAACCTTTAAAAGTTTCTTTGATTTTTTCTTCATCGCCCATAATGCTGACAAAAATTTTTGCCTCATGAAGATCGCTTGACATTTCAACTTCGGTTACTGTAACAAAACCGATTCGCGGATCTTTAATTTCTTTAAGAAACATTTTTCCGACTTCTTGCTTTATAAGTTCTTGAAGTTTTTCAACACGAACTTGACTGCTCATTTATTCACCTGCTTTAAAATTTATAACTCATTAAAATTTCTCCGCTGTCAAGATCAAAAATTTCAATTTTTTCGTCGTCGATAACGGCAACGGAAGTTTTTTTGTCTTCGCGGTTTGTAAGATAAGGAGAAATTGTCCCGGGATTGAGAAAAATTGTATTGCCGCGTTTTTCCAAAATATTTTTATGAATGTGTCCGGTAATAAAAATATCTGCTTTGAGATGTTCCGCCATATTATTTTTTTCTTCGTCAGTCATGACTGTATGACCGTGAGTAACGACAATTCTTTTTCCGTTTGCAAAAACGTAAGCATATGGAGCTTGAATAGGAACTTCAATGACCATCTGATCAACTTCCGAATCGCAATTTCCTCTGCAAATAATTATCGGGATTTCAGAATTATTTATTCTGTTCGCCAATGCTTTCGGATTGTAGTCGTCGCCTTTGCAGTTTGGATTATTCGGACCATGATTCAAAACATCACCTGCATGAAGAATTAAATCTGCTCCGACAAAAAATTTTTCGCACGCCTGAACAAACCGTTTTTCATAACCGTGAGTATCACTTATGACTCCAATTTTCATTTAAATCACCTTCGATAAATTTTTTGGAATTATATCAAAATTTTTCGTCAAGATAAAGTCAGATTTTTTCTTGCCAGAATTAACGACAAATTTTTGTAAACAAAAAAATCCCAACGACTTTTTTTGTCGAAGGGAAAATTTTTTTAGAAAAAATTTTATAAGTCAAGATAATTTTTAACTTCTTTTACAACATCAGCATGACTTAAAAATTTTCTATTTCTGACATAAATATTTGCAACATTTTTATTGCTTCCTTCAGGATCAGAAATTACTGCGTCGATATTCAAATTATCTTTCAGCCACGCTTTAACTTCGTAATATCTCATGGCTATAATTTTTGTCCAAACTGCACCGTTCTTCATTTTGGGTTTAATCACAACACCGGGGAGAATATTTGCAAGATCACGATACTCCTCTTTTGTGCCGCCTGCAATTTGCTCCAATTCTCCATTGCTCAACATTTCATCTTTCAAAAATTTTTCTTCAGTCATTTTAATGACCACTTTTCTTAAAATTTTTTTGAATTTTTATTTTCACCTTATTATATTCACGAGTTACAAAATTATGACAAACTTTTTAAAAAAATTTTTCACCGTCAACAAATTTTCCTGCAAAAATTTCCTTCGGAAAAAGTTGTGGGGATATTTTATTTGCAGAGAAAAATTTTTGTGATAGAATTTTTCGGGGAGTTGAAAGCGATATGACAAAAATAAAATTGTGCGGATTAAATCGCGTCGAAGATATTCAAGTTGCAAATGAAATTTTGCCTGACTTTGCAGGATTTATTTTTTACAAAAAAAGTCGTCGGTATATCGAAATTGAAAAATTTCTTGAGCTTAAAAAAATTTTGTCAGAAAAAATTTCAGCAGTCGGAGTTTTTGTCGATGAGAAACTTGAAAAAATTTTGGAAATCGAAAAAAATCTTGATTTTATTCAGTTGCACGGCTCGGAAGATGAAAAATATATTTCTACGCTGAAAAATTTAACCGACAAAAAAATTATTCAAGCGTTCAAAATTAAAACCGACGAAGATTTGCGAATTGCAGAAAAAAGTTTGGCAGATTATATTTTGCTTGACGGCGGAGCAGGTGACGGAAAAATTTTTGATTGGCAGATTTTGAAAAATTTCAGAAGAAAATATTTTTTGGCAGGCGGATTAAATTGTGATAATATTGGCGACGCGATAAAAATTTTGAAACCGTTTGCAGTTGATGTCAGTAGCGGAATTGAAACAAATAATTTGAAAGACGCAAAAAAAATGCGTGAATTTGTTAAAAAAGTCAGGAGTGGAAAATTTTAATGAAAAAAGGCAGATTCGGAATTTACGGCGGACAGTATATTCCGGAAACTTTAATGAACGCGGTTATTGAACTTGAGCAAGCCTACGAAAAATTTAAAAACGACGAAAATTTTAATTCGGAATTGGAAAAACTTTTTAATGAATATGCTGGCAGACCTTCACGGCTTTATTTTGCGAAAAAAATGACTGAAGATTTGGGCGGAGCAAAAATTTATTTGAAACGCGACGATTTAAATCATACAGGTTCGCACAAAATAAATAATGTTTTGGGTCAAGCACTTTTAGCAAAAAAAATGGGAAAAACTCGTTTAATTGCAGAAACGGGAGCAGGTCAGCATGGAGTTGCAACAGCGACAGCCGCCGCACTTTTAAAAATGGATTGCGTAATTTTTATGGGCGAAGAAGATACAAAACGTCAAGCGTTGAATGTTTACAGAATGAAATTGTTGGGTGCGGAAGTTATTCCCGTAAAAAATGGAACGGCAACTTTAAAAGACGCAGTCAGCGAAACTTTCAGAGAGTGGACGCGAAGAATTTCAGATACTCATTATTGTTTGGGTTCGGTAATGGGGCCTCATCCTTTTCCGACGATTGTACGAGATTTTCAATCCGTAATTTCAAAAGAAATTAAATCGCAAATTTTAGAAATTGAAAAACGTTTGCCTGATTATGTAATTGCTTGCGTTGGAGGCGGTTCAAATGCGATTGGAAGTTTTTGGAATTTTATTGACGACAAAGAAGTAAAATTAATTGGCTGTGAGGCGGCAGGAAGAGGTATTGAAACTTTTGAAACTGCCGCAACAATTTCAACAGGTCGTCAAGGAATTTTTCATGGAATGAAAAGTTATTTTTGTCAAGATGAATTTGGAGGAATTGCACCGGTCTATTCAATTTCTGCAGGTTTGGATTATCCCGGAATCGGTCCTGAACATGCATATTTGCATGACATCGGACGAGCAGAATATTTTCCGATAACTGACGCTGAGGCGGTTGATGCGTTTGAATATCTTTCAAAAACTGAAGGGATAATTCCCGCGATTGAATCTGCTCACGCGGTTGCTTATGCAAAAAAAATTTCTCCGACTTTAGAAAAAAATAAAATTGTCGTGATAACAATTTCGGGACGCGGTGATAAAGATTGTGCGTCAGTTGCAAAATATCGCGGCGTTGATTTGGATTTATGAAAAAGCTCGACATCTTCGACATAAATTCTTATGACTGCAATATTCCGCAAATGGTTTACGGAAATAAGCCTGCTGACGGCGGAAATTTAATTTTGTCCGAAACTGAACGCGAAGAACTTTTGCAAAAATGTCCGCAAGCTGAAAAATATATTCGATCTTTTGTCGGTGCTGAAGAATTTATTCACAACAAAAAAAGATTTTGCCTGTGGCTTGTCGATTGTCCGCCGAATGATTTAAGAAAAATGCCGCCGGTTTATGAGCGTGTAAAAAAAGTTCGCGAGTTCAGATTGAAAAGCAAAAAAATTTCTACGCAAAAATTTGCAGATACTCCGACACTTTTTGCTGAAATTCGACAGCCTAATAAAAGTTATATTATCGTGCCGAGTGTCAGCGGACATTTGAGAGATTATATTCCGATTGATTGGGTTGATGAAAATATTATTTGTTCAAATGCAAATTTTATGATTCCCGACGGTGAAGTGTATGATTTTGGAATTTTGACTTCAAAAGTTCATTCGGCTTGGACGAAAAAATTTTGCGGACGTTTGGGCAGCACTTTAAGATATTCAAACACGCTGATTTATAATAATTTTGTGTGGATGAAACCCGACTTTGATGAAATGGCAAATATTTGGCTGAGTGCGTGGGAAATTTTGCAAGTGCGGAAAAAATATCCTGACGCAAGTTTGGCAGATTTATATGATCCGCTGTCAATGCCGAAAGATTTACGCGACGCACATAAAAAAAATGATAAATTGGTTATGGATTTGTACGGCTTGGATTATGATATGACAGACGAAGAAATTGCGTATGCTTTGGCGGAGCGTTATAATTTTTTGGTGAATTATTTGAAAGAAAATAATTTGGAGTGAAATTGATGAATAAAATTGAAAAAGCATTTGAAAATAAAAAAAATTTTATACCGTTCATAACTTGCGGCGATCCGAATTTGGAAACAACTAAAAAATGTATTTTTTCTATGATTGAAAATGGAGCCGATTTAATTGAGTTGGGAATACCTTTTTCAGATCCGACAGCCGAAGGACCGACAATTCAAGCTGCAAATTTGCGGGCATTAAATTCGGGAGTGACGACGGAAAAAATTTTGGAGTTTGTAAAAAATTTGCGACAAGATGTCAAAATTCCGCTGGTATTTATGACTTATGCAAATGTGGTTTTTGGTTACGGTGCAGAAAAATTTATTTCAAAATGTGCGGAAATTGGAATTGACGGACTTATTTTGCCGGACATTCCGTTTGAAGAAAAAAATGAATTTTTGCCGATTTGTAAAAAATTTGGAGTAAGTTTAATTTCGATGATTGCACCGACTTCAGAAAACAGAATTGCAAAAATTTCTGCGGAGGCTGAAGGATTTTTATATATTGTTTCAAGTTTGGGAGTTACAGGTACAAGAAACGAAATCACAACCGACCTTGAGCCGATTATAAAAATTGTTCGCCAAAATACAAAAATTCCTTGTGCGATAGGTTTTGGCATTTCAACGCCTGAACAAGCAAAAAAAATGTCGCAATTTGCGGACGGAGTTATAGTAGGCTCGGCAATAATAAAAATTTTGGAAAAATACGGCGAAAATTCTGCTGAAAAAGTCGGCGAATTTGTCAAAGAAATGAAAAACGCTTTATAAAAAAATTTTATGAAATGTCCGTGTCGTCGCATAGTGAATCTTTTTGCAGGAATTTTTTAACAAAAAAAGAATTTGCCCGCGTTTTGATATTATACTTTATTGCATGGAGAAAAAATTTTGTTATGGAAAAAATGGGAATATTAGGACCGCGTGGAACACATTCAGAGGCGGCGGCAGTTAAACTTAACGAAATTCTAAATGAAAAATTTGAACTTGTTATATTCAAAGAAATTTTTGAAGCACTTAACGCTGTCGAAGAAAAAAAAGTTGACGCGGCATTTGTGCCTGTAGAAAATTCGCTGGAAGGTTCAATAAATATTACGCTGGACACTTTGGCACACAGTGATTCATTAATTGTGTCGCGGGAATTGGTTTATCCTGTACATAATTTTTTGATGGCACGAGAATTTATAAATTTTTTAAGCGTAAAAAAAATTTTTTCGCACTCTCAACCTATTTCTCAATGCAGAAATTATTTGCAAAAAAATTTTCCGACTGCAGAAATAAATTCTGTATCAAGTACTGCAAGAGCGGCTGAAATTGTTGCAAAATCTGAAATTGAGGAAGGCTTTGCGGCTATTTGCAGTGAGCGTGCAGGAAATTTAAATAATTTGAAAACTTTAGCCAAAGAAATTCAAGACAATAACTCAAACTGCACAAGATTTTTGGAAGTTCGTTGTCGTCAAAAAAATTTTGATATTTTTAAAATGAACGGCGAAAAAAATTTAATCATTTGTCAAATAGACGGATCAAAGCCCGGTGCATTGTATGAAGTTTTGGGAGAATTTACACGACGCAATGTAAATATGACGCGAATTGAATCACGTCCTGCACGAACAAAATTAGGCGAATATATTTTCTTTTTTGATTTGGAAGTTGATTCGGATAAAAAATTTCTTTTTGAATCCGTTGAAGCTGTCAGTCGAAAAAGTATTTGGCTAAAAAATTTGGGAATTTTTCCTGTAATTCGTGCTTAATAGCAGTTTTTACTTGACTCCGACAACTTTTGAAAAAATTTCTTCGACAAATTATGACAATCTCACGCAAGAAAATTTTGTAACTTATTCTGAAAAATAAAATTTAATCGCACAAAAAAAATTTTTCCGCCTCATCGCGGATTTTTTTTCGCCAAATTTTCCGCAAAAAAATAAAGCCTTCACCACAAATTTTTTTCGGCAAAAACTTTTCAAAACTTTTTATAAAATTCTTCAAATTTTTTTAATCGTCATTAAAATTTCCGCAAATAACGCCCGGTTCATTTTGTCCCGGATTTTTTGCAAAACTTTTGTATCTTTTCGGCTTATCGCGTTCAAGTAAATCTATTCCTTTTAAAATCGCTTCCGTTTTCGACAATTTTTTTTTCGCCGCAACTCTCGAAATTTTTTCAAACTCAAATTTCGTCAGCCGCAATCCCAGCCTTTCTGAACGCGGTATTTCATTCTTCGGTCGTCCTGCACCCACATTTTACGCCACCTTTCGCAAATCTTTTATTTTTTTGCCATTATAATTTCTGTACGACTAAAATTCAAGTAAAATAATTTCTGTACGACTAAAATTATTTCGCCGCTCTTCCTCAAAAAATTTCCAAAAAAATTCTTGACAAGATTTTTAAATTTTATGATAATACACGGTTACAATTTAAAAATTTTTACAGAGGAGGGAATGTTATGACCAAATTTATTTTTGATTTGCAGAGGTTCGATAACCGAAAAGTCACTGCCGTAAATAAAATTTTTTCAGTCAATTCAATCGAAACAACCGACTTTTATGACGAAAACGGAACTACTTTGTTGGCAACAGGCGATATGGATAGTAGCAATAGATATGTAATCACGCCGATTAATTCGCCTGACTTGAGCGAATATACTTTTGAAATCGGCGAAAATTTTCCTGATTATTACACATATAGTGATACAAGCGAAAAATATAAACGTATTATTATTAATAAGTATAAATTAAAAGAAAACACATCCACCAAATTAAAGACAGAAACTGCAGGACAATTTAGCATAAATAATTTATTATTTTATGCAACGACTCCACTGGAATTATTCTGCAAACAAGGTTCGGCTGTTGAACATACTGGACTGAAAAGCGGAACTTTAAAATTTTCTGGAACTAATAGGACATGTTATACTTATGCTGAAAGTAATTTCAAAACTTTCAATATGGATGTCTTAAATTTTCATTTCAAAAATTCTGCGGAAGTTGATGTCACTTTTGAAAACGGCGAAATTACAGAAATAAAAAATTTGGATGCAGGAGAAAGCGTAAATTTAGTAAGCCATTTAACCAATAGTCCAGGAAATAAAAAAAGAAATTTTTATTATTTTAACGGCGAAAATTTATTTGTCGGCGAGTACGAAAAAAATAATAATGGCTGGCAATTTAAACCAGGTGTTAGAACCTGTCTAAAATCTTTTGAGAATAAGGGTAAGTAAAGCCAGAACAGTCATCTGCATTGAAGTGTGAAGTTTACGTTCACAATTTTTCCACAAACGGCGATTCTTTTCCAACCACGCAAAAGTACGTTCCACAA
>JAFZMV010000150.1 GCA_017553205.1 Selenomonadaceae bacterium
AAATATTTTGCAAAAGTGAGAATTTGGCACGGATTCAACGTAATATGTAAATCCACGTCGTTTTTCTCATCTTCGAGCGTGATGTAAACAGCGTCTTTGTCGATTCGGATTTTGGAATCAATGTCCGAATACAACGCACAATGAAAATAGGAACACATTTTCAAAACCTCCTTCAAGCAATCTGTTTTAATTTTCTTGCAGGTATTACTCCGACGACAATAAATACTAAATTTTTTTCGTGAGATTCTATTCGCATTTCACGTCTGCTAAAAATTTCTCACAGTTTTTGGTAATTTTAATCGTCGGAGTAATAACGCAGGAATTTCAAAAGCATTTGGCGGCGGCAACAAGTGGCGAGGTGTCGGCAAAGTCAAAATTTCTCCGCCGATTCTTTCAAGTTCGGTAGCACGGTCATAATTTTTTGCAAGTTTACTTGCGGCAGTAACTGCATTTAAAAGTCCGTAGCGTGTATTGTCATCTGAACGAACCAGCAAGCTGAAAATGTCATTGCGTTCGCTTTCCGACAAAATAAATTTTTCTGCCAAAACTTCTACAGCTTTCAGCGGTTTTTGATTGAGTGGAATTTGAGTAGATTCACGAAGTTTATTAACCGTCATCAAAAATTTGCTTTCGTCAACGGCAGAACGCACCACGTCCTGAACTTTCATGAAAAATGCTTTGTCGTCTTGTGCTAAAGTTTCGTCGCTGTAGAGTTCGTAAGCGGAATCATCGGAAAGATTTACCTGCTTTCCGACGTGATATTTTTTCTGCGAGTAGTCCTTGCAGATTAAACCGTTTTTGCAAACCAATCTGAAAATTAACGGCTCAACACGCAGACTTCCCAAGCCGACTTCAGAATTTGAAATTACAAAACCTGCTTGAACAACGTCACCGACAGCGACTTCTGCTTTCAATCTTTTGTTGACGACTTTCAAGTACATTCTTGTTGGCGTGACTTCGCAACTTTCAATATTTGCCCCTTTCATTTCTTGAATTACTGGCAACACCGCCGCACAAAGTTCCAAATTATCAAGTCTGCGATAACGATCTGACAAAAACGCACGCACATTTCCGTCAAGTACGCGAATCATTCGACGTTCGGGATTTTGATTCAGCCAACGATTTACATTTTCGTCAAGCAGGTCGGGAGCGTCACTCTGCATTTTCTGATAATAGCGATACGGAATGTTAAGTCGGCTTGCAATCTGCTGATGTGCGACTTCGTTCACTCCGAATTTTTGAACTTTGTTGTCAAGCGACACGATTAAATTTGAACCGTGATGATCGCTCTTCATTTTGAGCGAGCGAGTGTCCACTAAAAAATCCTGACGATTGTTACGCTGACGTTGAAGTTCACGCCCAAGTTCCTGTAAATTTTTTCCCTGTTTCATAGAAAATTTCTCCTTTCAATTTTCCGCATTGTTTTTGTGATTGTTGTAAAACTGCAGAGCAAGTGTACTCAACAAAGTTACGCCACTCAAAACCAATTTGCCGATTTCAATTTTTGTGGTGTTATTATCATGGCAAATGTCAACATCACGCTTGTTATCCGACAAAACAACGTCCTTAACCAGCGTGCCGACGTAGCCGAGCAAATTTATCATAAAAAAATCTCCTCCTTTCGGACAAATTAAAAGAGCACGAGCAAACGCCCGTACTCTTTCTGATTCATTCTTATAGTATACAATCAAAATTTTTAAGTTTTACAATTTTTATTTCGAATAGGTAATATTATATTTATTTTCCTGCGTGAGATTTTCATAATTTGTAGCAAAGATTTTTTCAAGTGAGGTCGGAGTAAAATCATTTTTCGTAATGTCAGCAAGATTATCGGAAGTCACAAAATTATTTTCCTCTGCAAACCACAGTTCGGAAACATTTTGACTTGTAGTTTTTGAATAATTCTTTGTAGTAGTTTTTCCGTTTGAATCAATTACGGAAATTTTTTTGCCCTTTCCGTTTTTAACGGTAATAGAACCTTTTCCAATCATGAAAACAACATCATTACCGCTGTAAGCTGTATTACGGATTGAGCCAGAAGAAATTTTTATTTTGTCCTGTCCTGCTGTGTAATCGGTGATAACGTCTTTTCCGTCGCCGTTTGAATAAACAAAAACATCTTTGCCCTTGCCACCCGTCAAAGTGTCGTTGCCTTTTCCACCAATCAGCGTGTCAACTCCTGCTCCACCGTTTAAGCTGTCATTTCCTTTTCCGCCGTTCAGAGTATCTTTGCCACTTCCGCCGATTAACGTATCTTTTTTGGAAGAACCTTTTAAAATTGCCGCAGAGCCGATATTTTGCAAACTTCCGCTACTCTTCAAAGCAAAAGTATATCCTGCCGAACCCTTGACCGAAACAGTTTCTTTTCCGAGAACAGTTGATGCTAAAGTTACAGAATCATCGTTCAAAGTAATTCCTTTGATTTTTCCGCTTGAAACTTTCAGACCGCTCTTCAACCCTTGCAAAGTAACTTCAGTCTTTCCTTTGACGGCTTTTGAATAGGAAACAGATTTTTTATCATCGGACAAAGTATAACCTGCAGTCTTACTGGAAGTTTTATATGAAGCAGTTGTACCGCTTACAGTCCAGCCCGCTGATTTTGTTTCAGGTGTCGGAACACCGTCTGCCAAAGCAAGTTCATAATCTCCCGTTAATTTTATAGTGCCTGTGCCGAGTGCCGATTTTGATAAAGTTATAACATCACCTTTGAGAGAAATATTTTTCGCAGTAGCAGAATTTTTTAATCCTGTAATTTCAGCTAAAGTTTGCATAGAATCTTTTTCAACGTAGCTGACGGATTTTTTATCGTCCGCAAGAACATAACCTGCAGTTGTACCTGCTTTATATGTTGCAGTACCTTTTGAAACTGACCATGAGGCATCTTTGGTTTCAGATTTTTTCACGTCATCATCTAACGCCAATGTATAGCCGTTTGAAATTGTGACTTTGCTTGTACCAAGTGCATTAGCCGAAACTGTAACAATTTTTTCGTCGATTGAAAAATCTTTTGCTGTCGCAGTTTTGTTTATTCCGCTGACAGTCACCAAAGTTTTGCCTGACACGCTGTAAGTTGCAGTTGTTCCGCTGATTTTCCATGCTCCCGTTTCTTTTTCTTCCTTGCCTTCAGCATTAACAATTTTTGCACTGCTGATATTTTTCAAAGTGATACTGCCTTTTCCAATAGTGACAATTAAATCTGAACCGCTCTTGGCAGTGCTGTAACTTCCCGACGCAACCTGTAAAGTGTCACCAGATTTAAAGCCAACAACAGTATCTTTTCCATCGCCGTCGTCGTAGCTAATAAAAGTATTTGAGGCTGAAGAAACAAGAGAAACTAAATCATTTCCGGTACCGCCACTAATGAAAGCAGACTTATCATCAACACTTATTGTGTCGTTACCTGCTCCGCCTTTTACTGTAAGATTATCGCCACCTTTACTGTATCCTCCGCCTGAACGAATAGAATCATTTCCTTCTCCACCGTCTATGAAAGATTTATTTCCCCAATGCCAAATATAATCATTACCTGCACCGCCGTTGATTGTGACTTTTTCTGTCAATCTTATTCCGTTATCTTCAAGAGTTACGGGATTTTGAATATCGTCGTTTCCGTCGCCGGCATTTAAAAATACATTATCACCGTTATTGTAAAGCAAATCACTACCTGCTCCGCCGTCTAATGTGACGTTGCTCTTGCCACCTGCATTGAAGAGATCATCATCGCCGTTGTTTCCATAAATTTTTACATTGGCAGCATAATTATCTACTGTGTCATTTCCGCCGAGTGCACTCAAAACTGTATTTGCAGTTGTGTTTTTGTAATAGTCTGCTTTTTCTGTGAAAATGCTTGATTTCACTGTTGGATAAATGTTAATAGTTTTTCCTGCTGCTCCGACAAGTGTCATTGTGCCATTTCCGACTTTGACCAATACATTATTACCGACAGTTGACTGTGTGTAGGTGCCGCCCGTAATTGAAATGCTGTCAGAATTGTTGTAGCCGTAGATAATATCGTTTCCGTCGCCGTTTGCGTACTGAATCAAATTGTTTCTAGCGTAGGAACCCAGAGAAATTTTATCATTGTCCGCCCCGCCATTTATCGTAAGTTTATACGAATTACTGTAAATGTAATCGTTTCCGGCATCACCATTTAAAATGGAATAGTCTCCTGCAGTATTATCGGAAGATCCAAGACCTCCGTCGGAATTTTGTATGGTATCATTACCTGCACCGCCGTTAACTGTGACACGATCCGCGTAATTCTCGATCCAATCGTTACCTGCATCACCGTTTATTGAAGAGTAATCTCCATAAAACAAATAATTTATTATTTCATCATTACCTGTGCCACCATTTATCGTAACATAGTATGCATAATTTTTGATAGTGTCATTTCCGCCGAGTGCACTTAAAATAGTACTGGCAGTTTTATCTGTATAATTCGTATAATTGTCTGCACCTTCGGTAAAAGGTCCTGAAACAACTTCTTCGCTATCTGCAAATTGTTTGGCAAGATAACGCAAAAACATATAACCGCCGGCGTAAGCATCTTCCGTACCTGTACCGATGTTATTTACATTCAAAGCACTGTTCAACTTGGAGTAACTTCCGGCTAAATTTTGAATGGTGTATTTTCTCTCGTCATCAATGCCATGTGTAAGTTCCGCCATTCCTTCCTTTATAAACTGTGGTAAATTAGAAAAATACTTTATATTGGCAGCCATAACCGCATGGGTAAATTCATGTGCCAAAGTTCGATCCAGATAAGCACCTTGAGCAGAATATGAATTTCCATTTTTATCACTTGTATCAATGTTTCCGTAATAGTAGTTGTTTATTCTGAGATCAAGGTCTACGGTTTGTTTTCCGTTTGACCATGAACCGACAGAAGCAAGTACACCACTTCCGGCATCTACAAAACCAACATGAATTGTTTTTGTCGTAGCGGAAGAACCAGAACCAAAGCCGAAATTTGAACCGTAAGATTGAGAAATCAAATCTAACGAATTTTTTCCCCACCAAGTATACAACGCTTGCCACATGTATTTTTGACTGTTAGTCAGACTGCTATAACTAAGACTACTGTAGTGACTGTTGTAATTGCTTGAATTTCCAAGACTGGTGAGTTGAAATGTCAAGCCGTTTGATGTAAAAGAATTTCCTGTAAAGTTACTCAAACTTCCGCTTTCAGGTACGATATTTTCTGCAGTTTTGGCAGTTGTAGAACCTCCAGCGTCCAAGCCTGTAATTGCTCCAGTGTCTGTGTTCGTCAAATCAATTCCGCAATAATTCTTTAAAAAGTTTGTTGCGTTGTTTGTTTTTTGACAATCCGAAACCATTTTATCAATGACTGCTTGAATCGTGGTAAATTTTGAATTGGTACAAGCCTTAATGGCTTCGTTCAATGCGGCTGAACCCTTTGATTCGGTTTTGTCCAATGCAGCCATAAATTTTTTTATAACATCTTGCTGAGTCGTTGCCATAGCCGATATTCCTTTCTTAAAGTCCTAAAAATACATTACCTCCACATTTGGAAATTTCGCAGAAAAATTTGCGTTTTGTTTAAAAACTCCGTTCTCCACGATAATATTCCAAAATTTCATTTCCTACAGGATAGCATTTCGGTTTTCTGTCCAAATCATCTTCCACAGCTTTTCGGAATAATTCTTGAGATTTTTCTCTGTCAAAATGTTTGTCATCTTCATTCAAAGTCATCATTCCCAAAGCCATCATCGCACCTTGATTTCCCAATTTTGCCGCCTGCTCATAATAATCAAATGCAATGTCGTGGTCTTCTTTCACTCCCCAACCGTTTAGATAACATTCGGCAAGTAAGCACATAGCCTGAGTATTTTTAAGCACAACAGCCTTGTGAATCCACTTCAAACCTTTTTCATAATTTCTCGGAATATCTTGTCCATAAATGTACAAAAAACCCAAATTGCACATCGCGTCAGAATAATTCAGTTCCGCCGCTCGCCTATACCAATACATTGCCTCGTCCATATCTTTTTCAACACCGTCGCCCACGTTGTACATAAATGCAACGATGGTCATAGCTTCGGCGTTTCCCATTTCCGCCATTTGGTAAAATAAATCAAATGCCTCTTCCGAATTTAATTCACCGTTCAAATAATTTTCACGAACCGTATCCAGAATTTCTTCGATTTTATTTTCTATGTGTCTGTCCGTTTGTTGCTCCTCCAAATCATCTTCATCGAGGAGGGCATTTTGAATTTTAAAAACATCGTCATCATTGAAAAGATCTGCGATATTTTGCATTTCTTCCATCACCTCATCGACTCTATTTTCAATAAAATTGTGTCAAGGAATCTTCTGATTTTAATCAGGAGAGGAATTGACACAAAAACTACTTCCTGATAAATTTTGCACACTTCGTAAAACGTGCGAAGGCACTGAGCGAGAACCAAGCTGGGTCTTTGCGTAAAAAGCGTTAGAAGTTTTGTAAGCCACTCTTG
>JAFZMV010000017.1 GCA_017553205.1 Selenomonadaceae bacterium
GCTACCTGTATTTAACGCTGATAATCCGCAAAAATATACATTCAGCGGTAAAAGAATAAAACGCGGCTTGTATAAATCTTCAGACGGAAGAATTGTAAATGCAGATTTAAACGGAGCGGCGAATATTTTGCGTAAAAGTAGGCAGAACTTCGATTTTGAAGAACTGAGTAGGGGGCTTTTGGCTAGTCCTTTGAGAATTAAACTGGTTTAGTTGCTCAAGAATCCCCCGCCTTTAGGCGTGGGGAGTGTCAAACGGAGTACACGCTGACAAACAGGCAACGGGAAAAATTTTTTCTCCTCTAAACGGAAGAATTTGTGATAAAAATGATTCAAATAACGACATTTTTTGAAATTTGTTTGTCAGATTTTGCCATTTTTGAGTTCCATTTATCAAAAAAGGCAGAGGATTTTCTTAAAAATCGAAAAACTTTAAAGTAAACTTTCTAAAAGTCAATCATTTTGAACAATTTATAAAACTCCCGTGGTGTCAACAAAATAAAATTTTCAAATGACTGTTTTTTTATGATATAATTTTTCCGAAACTTCAGCATCATTTGCATAGTCTGTTTTTTTCTTTTAACTTTGTAGTTTAGCACATTTGAGTTGAAGTTTCTTTATTTATCTGCTAAAATAATTGGTTTAAATATGGAGGAAAAAAATATGGACATTGATTTAAAAAAAATCCTTGAAGTGTCAACGGGAGAAAAATTTTCTTACGACACTTCAAAAACTTTTCTCGACTTGTTCAAAATTCAAGTTGAAAAAAATTCTGACAAAATTGCCGTTGCCGATGAAAATTCTGAAATGACTTACAAAGAACTTGATGAACTTTCTGATAAAGTTGCGTCATGGCTGATTGATAACGAAGTTTCGGAAAATGAATTTGTTGCAATTCGTATGGGCAGAGTGAAAGAATTTATCGTCGCTGCTATCGGAATTTGGAAAGTCGGTGCGGCTTATCTTCCCATTGATTTTGAATATCCTGCGGGACGTATTGCCTATATGCTCGAAGATTCCGAAACAAAAATTACAATCACAGAGAAAATTATCACGGAAATTTTGGAAACGTCAGAAAAAATTTCCAAAGAAAATTATAAAACTTCTCCAGAAAATCTGGCGTATATGATTTATACTTCAGGTTCAACAGGAAAACCAAAAGGCGTAATGATTCAACACAAGGCAGTTTTAAATTTTATTCACTTTATAAAAGAACGCTGGGGATTGACTGAAAACAGTCGCATTGCTTGCCACTCAAATTTTGCTTTTGATGCGTCTGTTGAAAATTTATATCCCGCTTTGATAACAGGCGGAACTGTTTTTATTGTTCCTGAAGATGCCCGCCGTGATGTTTTTGAAATGCAAAAATTTATCGAACAGAAAAAAATTAACGGAGGAAGTTATACAACTCGTTTCGGTCAAATGCTGACAGGTGAAAAACTTCTCGACGTTGATTATATTTGTTTGGGCGGAGAGGTGATGACTTCCGTTCCGAATGTTCGCGGGAAAATTTTTAATGCTTACGGCCCGACAGAATTTACTGTTGGTGCGACTTATTTTGAACTGGAAAAAGACAGGGAATATAATCCCATTCCAATCGGCAGACCGCTTTATAATTGTTCGGCTTTTATTGTCGATAAGGAAAATAAACTTTTGCCGCTCGGAGAAATTGGAGAACTTTGTTTGGCAGGTTCTCAGCTTGCAAAAGGTTATTGGAAACGTCCCGAACTTACCTCCGAAAAATTTAACGAAATTCAAGTCGGCGAAGAAAAAATTAAAGTTTATCATACAGGCGACCTTGCAAAATATAATGACGACGGAAATTTGGAATTTTGCGGGAGAATGGATTTTCAAGTTAAATTACGCGGTTTCAGAATTGAACTCGGAGAAATTGAAACTTGTGCCGCGAAATTTTCAGGAATTGTTCAAGTTGCGGCAGAAGTCAAACAAGATACTCTATGCCTTTATTACACCGCACAAAAAAATATTGACAAGCAAAATTTAAAAAATTTTATGGCGGAAAGTTTAACTGACTATATGGTTCCGCAAATTTTTATTCGTCTTGATGAAATGCCGATGACTCCAAACGGAAAACTTGACAGAAAAGTTCTGCCTGAACCGATTTTGACAAGAGCAAGCGAATATATTGAACCGCGTACAGAATTTGAAAAAATTGTTGTAGACTGCATGAAAAAAGTTCTCGGCAAAAATATTAAAATCGGTGCGGCAGATAACTTTTTTGAACTCGGCGGAGATTCTATAAAAGCAATTCGCGTTGTCAGTCTTTTGCGTGAACAAAAAATTATTGTCAAAGTAACTGATGTTTTAAAATTGCGTACGGTTGAAAAAATTGCGGCGTGCTGTAAATTCGGCGAAGAACTTCCGCAGAAGACAACTATTCATCAAGATTTTGAAACTGCGAAAAAAATTGCTACTGCGTCCGACTTGGGCGAAACTCAATGGAGCGACGAAGAATTTAATTCAGTAGTCGAAGAATTTTCTAAACGCGGCGAAAAGTTAAAGAAAATTTATCCTTTGACACCTTTGCAGGAAGGAATGTTAAGGGAGCATGTCACAAATCCGACTTCGCCCGCTTATCGACTTGTTGACATTTACGAACTGAATTTTTTGCCGACTGAAAAAAATTTGCGTGAGGCTCTCGACAAACTCGCCGACAAACATGAAATTTTCCGCACCGCAATTATTCATGAAGGAGTTTCGATTTATCGGCAGGCAATTACTGACAGAAAAATCCCGCTGAAAATGCTTGACTTAAGCGGAGAAGAAAATAAATTTGACGCGGCTAAAAAAATTCGTGAAGAAATTTTAAAAAATGGTTTCGACCTGCAGAAAAAATCTTTGATTCAATTTATTTGTGCAAAGACTTCCGAAAATTCTTGTTATTTGATTATCGCAGTTCATCATATAATTGTTGACGGCTGGTGCGTTTTGACTTACCTGAAAGATTTTGAAAACTTTTTGCAAAATCCCGAAATTGAAATTAGTTCTGAAATTTTCAGCTATGAAAATGCAGTTCGTGAAATTATTTCAAAAGATAAAAATTCTGCCGTCGAATATTTCAAAAAAGTTCTTGAAGGTTACGACAATAAGGCAGAAATTCCAAGTCACGGAAAAATTTCAGCTGACGAAAAATATTTTGACAATCAAACTGTAAAAGTTATTGACGCGGAGAAAATTACCAAGCTGAAAAATATTTGCAGAAAAATTGACGCAACTCTTGCAAACGGTTTTGAATTGGTATGGGGAACAGTTTTACAAACTTTCTGCAGAATGGAAGATATTGTTTTTGCAAAAGTTGTGTCGGGCAGGGATAAAAATTCTTTTGATGTTTCAAATATGGTTGGCTTGTTTATAAATTCTATTCCTGTTCGAGTAAAGACCGAAAAAAATTCTACAGTCTTTGAAATGCTGAAAAATTTGCGTGAACAGTCGATTGAAGGAAATGAATTTGATTTTTGTCCGCTTGCAGATATTCAAAAAGCAGTCGGAATGTCAGACGGCTTAATTTATTCGATGATGTCTTTTGAAAATTACGGCGATGAAAAACTTTCTGTCTTGAAACCTGTACTGAAAAAAGAAGAACATTTCGGCGGAATAAACATTGCCGCAAAAATTCAAGATGACGGAAGTTTATCGGTGGTAATTTCGTTCGATTCAAACAAATACAGAGTTCAAGAAATTGAAAGAATTTTTTCACTCATGGAAAATTACATTGAAAAATTTTCTGAAAATCCCGAAGCTGTTATAAATTCAATTCCGCATTTGAATAAAATTGACGAAGAAAAAATTATTGAACTTTCTCAAGGCGAAAAATTGGAATATGATTCGACAAAAACTTTTCTTGACTTGTTCAGAGTTCAAGCTGAAAAAAATCCCGATAAAATTGCCGTTGTCGATGAAAATTCTGAAATGACTTACAAAGAACTTGATGAAACGTCTGATAAAGTTGCGGCATGGTTAAATGATAACGGAGTTGCGGAAAATGAATTTGTCGCAGTTCGTATGGACAGAAAAAAAGAATTTGTCGCGGCTGTCGTCGGAATTTGGAAAGTCGGGGCGGCTTATGTTCCGATTGATTTGGACTATCCTGCTGACCGCGTTGAATATATGTTGAGTGATTCTGCGGCAAAAATTACTCTCAACGAAGAAAATATAACCGAAATTTTAAAGAATTCTACGACGCAAAAAATTTATAAAAATTCTCCCGAAAATCTTGCATATATGATTTATACTTCAGGTTCTACCGGAAAACCAAAAGGCGTAATGATTCCGCATAAAGCATTATTAAATTTTGTTCACGTCGTAAAAAAATTAGTTGGCTTGACTGAAAACAGCAGAATTTCCTGCCACCCGAATTTTGCTTTTGATGCGTCAGTTGAAGACTTATATCCGACTTTGATTGCAGGCGGAACACTTTTTATAGTTCCTGAAGATATTCGCAAAGATATTTTTGAAATGCGGAAATTTATTGAGAAAAATAAAATAACAGGCGGAAGTTATTCAATGCGTTTCGGTCAAATGCTCACGTCAAACGGACCTCTCGACCTTGATTATGTTGTTTTGGGCGGAGAGGCGATGACTCAAATTCCGAATATCAGCGGAAAAGTTTTCAACGGCTACGGACCTACAGAATTTAATGTTGCAACGACTTATTTTGAAGTTGACAAGAATAAGGAATATAATCCCCTGCCGATTGGCAGACCGGTTTATAATTGTGCATGTTATATTGTCGATAAAAACAACAGACTTGTTCCACGCGGTGCAGTCGGTGAACTTTGTGCGGCAGGTGTTCAGCTGGCGAAAGGTTATTTGAATCGTCCAGAGCTTACCGCAGAAAAATTTTCTGATATTGAAATAGGCGGAAGAAAAATAAAAGTTTATCACACAGGCGACCTTGCAAGATACAATGAGGACGGGCAAATTGAATTTTTTGGCAGAATTGATTTTCAAGTTAAATTACGCGGTTTCAGGATCGAACTTGGAGAAATTGAAGATCGTGCCGCAAAATTTTCGGGAATTGTTCATGCAGTCGCCGAAGTCAAGAAAAATACTTTGTGCCTTTATTACACCGCCGAAAAAAATATCGACGAAAATAATTTTAAAAAATTTTTGGCGGAAAGTTTAACTGATTATATGGTTCCGCAAATTTTTATCTGCATGGAAAAAATGCCCATGACTCCTTCAGGAAAAATCAACAGAAATTTATTGCCCGTTCCTGATTTTTCTGCACGACAAACCGAATATGAACCGCCGAAAAATTTAATTGAGAAAAAACTCTGTGCCGCTTTTGAAAAAGTTTTGGGAATGAAAGAAAATTCAGTCGGAAGAAATGACGATTTTTATTTAATCGGCGGCGACTCTTTGAAATCAATGTTAGTGATGACAAATGCGGGAATTGTCGGACTTAGTGCAAAAGATATTTTCAAATTTAAAACTCCGTGCAGAATTTCGGAAGAACTTTCCACACGCAAAAACGAAAACATAGACAAGATTGAAGACGAAGCAAGAAAAGAAATAATTCCGGCCACGACCGCACAAATTCAAATGATTGATTATCAATTCTTGAATGTAAATTCCACAATGTATAACTTGGCAGGTCTTTACAAACTCAATGCAAATTTGGACGCGGAAAAATTGGCGGAGGCAGTCAATAAAGTTGCCATTCAGCACCCTGCAATTTGTTCAACTTTTGCTTGGGGAACTTCAGGTGATATTGTTCAGAGTGTCCGCCCTGAACTTCTTGAAAAAGTTTCTGTTGAAGAAATTTCTGAAAGTGATATTGAACAGCTTTCAAAAACTTTAATGCAACCTTTTCAACTTTTCGGCAAACCTCTTTTCCGTGCGAAAGTTTTTAAATGCGGGGAAAAAGTTTATTTGTTCATTGATATGCATCATACAATTTCTGACGGTACTTCATTTGGAAATTTGCTTGAAGATATTTCAAGAGCATATTACGGCGAAGAACTTCCAAAGGATTTTTATTACACTTACCTTTTGCAGGAACATGAAAAATTTAGTTCGGCGGAATACAAAACGGCAAAAAAATATTTCCAAAATTTGTTGGAAAATAAAAATTGGTGTAAAGTTCCCACTCCCGATTATGAATCTTGGGACGCTAATCTCGGCGAAGAAAAAATTGATCCTGAAATTTCTATAGAAAAATTGGCAGAAACTGAAAAACGTTTAGGATTTTCGCGAAATGTAATTTCAATCACTGCCGCAATTCTTGCTCTTCGTGATTATTGTCAAGAAACGTCAATTCGCGTGGACTTCCTCAACAACAACAGAACTGAAAAATATTTGCGTAATGCTGTCGGATTGATTTTTAAAATTCTGCCGGTTGCTTTGGAACTTGAAAACTATTCGACGCTTGAACAACTTCTGCGGGAAGTTTCAAGGCAGGTTACTGAAAGTTTTGCAAACAGTGTCTGCGATTACAGTTCCGAAGATAATGTTGCACTTCGCGACGCACTCTTGATAAATTATATTTCGGATATGGGAAATACTGCTGCAAAATTAAAGAGTTTTGAGCCTGAAGAAATTCCTTTGATAAGTGATAAACGTGCCGCCACAGGTCATGTTGATATTTATCTTATGGAAGATGACGGAAACCTTCAAATTGTTATCGAATATCAGCGTAATGCTTATGCGGAAGAAAGTATGAGAAAATTTTTGGACATCTTTGTTAAACACTTTAAAATGATTGTGAATAAAAATTAAAACTTAAAAGAAAGCCTCAATTTCGTTATCTAAAAAAATTTTTTGAAAGTCTTTTAAGTCCTCAGCATGAAGGGCTTTTACGTCCGTGAAATCATATTTCCGACCAAGCAAATTATATTTATTTTCTCCGAATTGATGAAACGGCAGAAGTTGAACACGTTTTGCTCCGACTTCTTCTAAACGAAGAACAAAATTTTTTGCGTCGTCGATTGAATTATTATAATTCGGAATTACAGGCAGTCGCGGCAAAACTTCTTTACCAATATCAATGGCGTACTTCATATTTTTTAAAATCGGCAAATTTGAAACGCCGGTTTTTTCTTTATGCTTTTTTTCGTCCCAGTGTTTTATGTCAAACAAAATTAAATCCAAATATTCAATAACGCGTTGAAAAATTGCGGGAGATGAAAAACCTGTGGTTTCGATGGCAGTATGAATATTTTTTTCTTTGAGTGCTTTCAAAAGTTTTACGGCAAATTCATGCTGAATTAAAACTTCTCCGCCTGACAAAGTAACTCCGCCGCCGCTTTCTTCATAAAAATCTATATCCTGCATAACAATTTTTAAAATTTCATCAACCGTTTTTCTTTCGCCTTCAGATTTGAGAGCATGAGCGGGACACTTTTCAATACAAATTCCTCGTTCGGAGCAAACACCCGCTCCCGAACAAAGTTCATGATTTACTTTAATTTTTCCTTCAAGATTTTTTACGGCGAGAGTCGGACAGCTCATAACGCAAGTATTACAGTGCAGACATTTTTTTTCGTTCCATAAAATCTGAAGTCGCGGCTCCTGTGATTCAGGATTTGCACACCCAGTGCATTTCAGCGTACAGCCTTTAAAAAAAACAACAGTGCGGATGCCGGGACCGTCATTTATGCTGAACTTTTGAATATTAAAAATCATGCCAAAATTATTTTCCATTTTCATGTTATCATTCTCCCCCCAAATTTTTTTTTATTACCCGTTGTGCTAGCAGATAAACAAAGAAACTTCAAAAAGAATGTGCTAAACTACAAAATATAACCAAAAATGTAGAAGGTACAAACGATGTTGAAGTTTCAAAAAAATTATACCATAGAAAATCAGTCCTTTGAATATTTTATTTTGTTGATTTTTGTTTTGATTGACGGCTTATACAAAAAAGTTGCTCCCGATTCTGTAAAGTTCAGATCGAATATTGAAAAAACTCTTTTAAGTGATTCAGAAATCATTACTATATTACTTCTATGAATAAAGATACAAAAATCAAGCAACAAAACAACCTTCGATGAAGGACAAATTTTTTTGGAGAAACAAATTTGAAATTTTTTCAGGCTGAATGACAACAATTCTTCCGGATTGAGTTGCGGAGAATATGAAGGAAAAAAGAAAAATTCAATTTTATCTTTGCGTTCTGGACAGTGTCCATAGATTTGTGTAAGTGAAACGCCCGTGAAATGAAAAAAAAGCTTATTGCAAAAATTATTTGTACGAAAATTTTTATAGGTTGAAAAAAATCTCATCGGTGATTCGTTGGGATTTTTTTTATTTGACGCTCTGAAAAATTTTTTATACAATCCTGTCACAATTTTAGAATTCATGAATATAACAGAGTGGAAACAAAAATTTTTAAGGAGTGATTTAAAATGAAAGACGAAAAAATTTTGCAAGATGAAATTTTGAGCGACGAAGAACTTGAAAACATTTCAGGGGGAACTCTTGAAGAATATCGTGCAGATAAAAAAATTCTTCAACAAATGGGAGTTTACACACGCACAAGCAATTTTGTTGATACAAATGTTAAAGCAGCATTGAATGATCTCGGAAAAAAACTCGGTATGGATTTAGTTATAACAAATAAAGATGTAAGTGCTTCTGCTGACGGCAGTAAAATTATTTACGATAAAAGCCCTTTTTCCGCAAGAAATAATTATTTCATTAACAACAAACTTTTTTCTCGCGATTTGTTTTGGGCGAAAGTAAATCTGGCTTTTTTAGAACAAAAAGAGAATGAATGAACGTAAAATTTTTTAAAAAAATTTAGAAAGGAAGTTTTTAAAATGGCGGACGAAAAAATTTTGAACGAAGAAAAAATTTCTGATGAAGAACTTGAAAAAGTTTCCGGCGGAACTTATGAGCAAAGTGAAGAAGACATCAGATTGTTTGTTAAATATGGTTTCAGAGAACCGTTTGTAGTTTTACGTCATAATGACGTTCAACAAGAAATTAAGCGATTATGGAAAAGTGTTGGCATAGATTGTGAGACATATGCGTATTATAAAAATCAATATTATTTTGAAGGAAAACAAATTTCTCGCGAATATGCGATTGAAAGAATGAAAATGTTTGATAAAGATTAAAAAAAATCCAAAAATTTTTCTCGGCAGTGTGTCGGGAATTTTTTTTTGACAC
>JAFZMV010000151.1 GCA_017553205.1 Selenomonadaceae bacterium
ATCGTTAGTTCCGTTTTTAGCGACGTGACTGCACGCCTTCATCACTTCTACCATTTTTTTTGCCAAATTTTTCATGTCATTTCCTCCAATTCTTGTTCTGAAACGAAAATAATTTTTGCTGAAACAATTTTTCTGTCAGAATTTCTTCCAACGAAAACTCTGTAAAATCCGTCGCCAAAACCGCTTGAAGATACAACGCCTTTTCTTTTCATCGTGCCTGCACGTTTAGGCGACATCGTAATTGCACAGGCAAGCCCGTAAAATGAAGTTATATCGCTGAAAGTTCCGCCTTGATTTGCCACAAAATAATTTTTGTCGAAAAAACCTGCTTGCCCGCTGTCAACAAAAATTTCACCGTAAAGCGAAAAGTTCAGTTCGATATTTTTGTAATCGGAATGGCAAATGTTCAGCGAAGTAACAAATTTATCGGCAGTCGTGATGTCGGCAAAATATTTTCCTTCGAGAACGTCAGACAAAATTAAAGTTCCAAAGTCGCAAAAATCATAAGACGGATCGGCAACGACAATTTTATTTTCCGTGACGTTGAAAGTTCCCAATTTAATTTTTTTCTTCAAAACCAACTCGCCCCCAGTGATTCATAACCTTCGATATTTTTGTCAACAATCGCAAGACAATGCTTGAAGTCCCAGCTGTGTCGATTTTTCACCGCACTGCTAATGACATCGTGATTGATTTTGAGAAAATCCTCGTCTTTGTTCGTACCACGCTTGCAAGCAATGTCAAAGTACCATTCGCAAAAATTCGGTTGATTTTTTTTGTAATCTTCGATAGCTCCAAGAGCCATGAGCGGAGTAAAATAGCCAATCGACTGAGAAATCAAAGCTGCAATAAGGTGACGATATTTTTTTTATTTTTTCTTTTGAGAATCGTAAAGCATTTTGCAACCTCCTGAGTATCAAAGCTAAGTTCCTTCTAAATTTTTTTAAAAATTACATCAAATTTTTTGTAAGTTTTCGGCACTTTGTCAGAAATCGAAATCAAGTTCCAAGCCCACTTTCCGACAAACTCATAGCCAACATTTCCTTCATGAAAATCTCCTCCACCCCTGTCATTTCCGACAGCAGTAAGCAAAGGCAACGGGTGGATCGTCCAGCCGTCTTTGTCGCGGGATTTTTTCTTGTACTCGTTCAAGTCGATAAATTCTTTTGTGTCGTGATTCATCAAAAATTTATTGTCGAGCGTGAAATCAGTAGACTTACTGCCATGACGCTTGACGGTTTCGCCCCAAATTTCTTTGTAGGACGGCGTGTAAAATGAAGAGTTGAGGTTAAAATCAAAGTCGCCTTCTTCGCTTGCGTAATCTCCGCACCAAATCACACGCTTTTTGTTGTTGTAAATTTTTTCCGCAAAAGAATTGCAGAAGGGATTTTTCCACCAAGCGTGTTCCATGAGTTTTGCCATTGTGTAATTGCCGTCAACTGAGCGGTCGAAAACTTTACAATCCAAGCCGTTTTTGTCACCGAGAATCGGCATAAAATACTGCCCCATAATTAAAGCCTCCCAAAATATTCTTGCATTTTCGGAAATTGATTTTGTGCAAATTTCCAAAGTAACTGAATTTCATAATGATTAAGTCCAAGAGTTTCGCCGTTTTTTCCGCTTTTTGCGAAAAGAACATTTCCAAAAATAATCAAATCATCATTGACGTACAAATTCGGAATCGGATTATCCTTAAGCAACGCTTCGTCATCGCTCCAAACATCAAAAAGTTTTCCTGCAACTTCAATCTCCGTGCAGGTTACAAGAGCGCAGTTGAGAATTTTGTACATACTTTTCAGAGTGTTTTCCGAATCGAGATATTTAACGCAAGGAGAAATTGTGTTGCGGTTTGCGTCATGAATCAGAGCGAAAACTTTAAGCTGTTTTTCTGTAGTCATCAGGTTCAAGTCCTTTCTGTTCTTGAGTTTTAGTAAATTGAGTAATTTTCTGAGCGTAAGGACAATTTTCACGAGCCGCACAATAATCAGTGCATTTCTTGTTTTCCCAACGTTCACGAATTTTGCAAACTGGTGGCAAAGTTTTTGTTTGCAAAGCATTTTTCAAAATTTTTGCTTTGTGCGAAAAATATTTTTTTAGCCAGCAGTCCGAAATTTTATTTATTGGAATGATGTAAACGTTTTTATCAATTCCGCGTTCCTGAGCGATTCTCAAATTTGAATCTCTGCAAATGGCTTGAATAAACATTTTTGAAACTTTGAATCCCTGCTGTTCGAGCAACATTCGATAGTAATTCAACTGAATAGCCCAATCCAAAACTTCCTTCACACCGTCGTAGCGAAGTTCAGATTTAAATTTCGGCAAGCCTTTTTTCAGACCAGATTTATAAACTTCGCCCGTGTCAACTTTTTCTTTGTAAATGCCGAGAGCTTTCATAATTTTGAAACTGCTGGTAACTTTTAAATCTCCCAGCACTCCGTCATCAGAATCAAGAATTTTTCCGAACAAGTCGAACTGCCCCGAAGTGATGTCATCTTTTAAACGTTCTTCGGATAAAATTTCTCCCTGTGTATTTTTTTCATTGATTGAATGAATTGCCTGACCTTGAAGAGCGTAAAGAACACTGGAAGGATCGACTGCATAATTGGAAATTTTCTTCAAATAGGTTTCACGAGTTCCCGCAATCAATTCGGTGACAGTCGGCTCTGTGAGTTTTCTGTCGAGAGAGTTGGCAACCGCACGAAGTGTCGGAAGGAACATACAACGCTGACTGTTCGGACACGTTTTAAGACACTCTGAAATTTTAATTTTGTTTCCATTCGGGCAAATAAATTTTGTAGCCGGCATAAATATCAACCTCCATAAAAAAACTTAAGCCCCCAGATTTTTCTGAGGGCTGTGTAAAATTTATTTTTTTAACAGTTTGCAATTTCCAACTCGTCATATTCTGGCGGATAGAAAAGTTCGCCGTCCTGACAACCGAGCGGCATTTCAAAATTTTCTGCGTCGATGTTTTCGTTCTCAATTTGGACTGTCAAATTTCCGAAATGGCTACTTTCCAAAATATCTTTGAGTGTGACTTCCGAAATTGCCGCATACAAATATTTTGCAAAAGTGAGAATCTGGCACGGATTGAGCGTGATGTGTAAATCCACGTCGTTTTGCTTATCTTCGAGCGTAACATAAACTGCGTCTTTATCAATTCGGATTTTAGAATCAATGTCCGAATACAAAGCACAATGAAAATAGGAACACATTTTCAAAACTCCCTTCAGGCAATTTGTTTTAATTTTCGTGCGGGTAATGCAGGAATTTCAAAAGCATTTGGCGGCGGCAACAAGTGACGAGGTGTCGGCAAAGTCAAAATTTCTCCGCCGATTCTTTCAAGTTCGGTAGCACGGTCATAATTTTTTGCCAACTTACTTGCGGCAGTGACGGCATTAACAAGTCCGTAGCGAGTGTTATCGTCGGAACGTACAAGCAGACTGAAAATGTCGTTGCGTTCGCTCTCCGACAAAGTAAATTTTTCTGCCAAAACTTCTACAGCTTTCAGCGGTTTTTGATTGAGTGGAATTTGTGTAGATTCACGCAACTTATTCACCGTCGTCAAAAATTTGCTTTCGTCAACGGCAGAACGCACGACATCTTGAACTTTCATGAAAAATGCTTTGTCGTCTTGTGCTAAAGTTTCGTCAGAATAAATTTCGTAAGCAGAATCCTCAGACAAATTAACTTGCTTGCCAACGTGATATTTTTTCTGCGAGTAGTCCTTGCAAATTAAACCATTTTTGCAAACCAAACGGAAAATCAACGGCTCTACACGAAGACTTCCC
>JAFZMV010000152.1 GCA_017553205.1 Selenomonadaceae bacterium
CCTCGAAGGAAACTTCGTACCTGTTCGATTCCGGTCCTCGGCACCACATGTTGATTTGAAAGTTTCTAAAGCGGTAGTGGCGGAATGGCAGACGCGCCAGCTTCAGGCGCTGGTGGGGGCGACCCTGTGGAGGTTCAAGTCCTCTCTGCCGCACCATCTATTTTATACGCGGTCGTGGTGGAATAGGCAGACACGCTGCTTTGAGGGGGCAGTGCTCACAAGGCGTATGAGTTCAAGTCTCATCGACCGCACCATTAATTTTAAGCGGTTGTGGTGGAATAGGCAGACACGCTGCTTTGAGGGGGCAGTGCTCACAAGGCGTATGAGTTCAAGTCTCATCAACCGCACCATTAGTTTTGATAGTAATCTTGATGATAGATTTCGGAGGGTGTAATAAAATGGAGGTTAAAAGATTTTTAACCGGTTTTTTTTTATGTCTGACCGTCATTTTTTTTTATTGCGGCTGTGGTTCTGATGAAAGTTCTAATCTTTCAGGAAAATTCGACGATAAAGATAAAATCCAAGTTTCATTTATAAGCATGGATAAAGAAGTTCCGTACTGGGAAGAAATTCATGAAGGCTGTCAAAAAGCTGCGGACGAATTTTGTTTTGTCAATTATGAGTGGCAAGCTCCTTTTGAACGTGATGAATTTTTACAGAGCGAATGTATTGAAAAGGCTGTTGTCAGCGGAGCTGATGTCATTATTATTTCTGCCATTCCGGGCAAGAATGTAAATAAGAGTTTAGAAAAAGCAAAAAAAGCCGGAGTGAAAATTATTTATGTCGATAATCCTGCACAGTGTGAAGGCGTGATTACGCTGGCGACTGATAATGAGAATGCGGGAAAAACTGCAGGCGAAACTATGTTGAAGGCTCTCAAAGATGCCGGTATACAGAACGGAGTTATCGGAATTGAATCTAATAGCCCTGACATGGTTAATACCTCTTTACGCGATAAGGGGTTCAGAAAAGTTTTTGAAGGTTCTTCCTTCGTGATTGCTCCAACTGCTTATGCTGCCGGAAATCCGAATATAACTTCTGATGATGTGGAAGAGCATCCCGAATATGTCGGCTTTTTCGGAGCGAATCAGACTGCGACTCTGCTTATAGGTCAAAAAATGGTAGATTCTGCGAATAAACAAATTGTTGTAGGTTTCGATACGGCGGCTCAAACTCTTAGGCTGATCGATGACGGTGCAATTTATGCGACAATAAAACAGAATACAAAAAAAATGGGCTATGACGGAATGAAAATCGCCGTTGAAATTATGAGTGGCGAATACAAAGGCAAGATTAAAAATATTGATACAGGAGTTACAGTTATAACCAAAGAAAATTTGTCGCAAGTTAAATTTTATTGACACAACATAGAAAATAACAAGAGCCATATTGTTTGTAAGGCTCTTTTTTGGTATAAGGAGAAAATTGTTTTGCTTAAAGAAGTTTTGATAGTTGAAGGCAAAATGGACGTTGTGGCAGTCAGTCGTGCTTTAGAGGCGGATTGTATTATTACAAACGGATTTCATTTTAACAAAAAAACTTTGGCGGATATTGCGGCGGCTTATAAAAAACGCGGAATAATTATTTTGACGGATCCTGACTCGGCGGGAGAGAATATCAGAAACTTTTTAACAAAAAGATTTCCTGCCGCGAAACATGCTTATATTCCCCGCGAAGAGGCATTTGCAAATGACGATATAGGAGTTGAGCAGGCATCTCCCGAATCAATCAGAAACGCCCTGAAAAAGGTTCATACGGCGGAAATAAATCCTCGTGAAGAATTTTCTTCCGCTGAAATGATTTCTTTCGGATTGTCGGGAAGTGCGGAAAGTTCAAAACTTCGCGATAAAGTAGGTGCGGAACTTGGGATAGGTTACGGGAATGTAAAAACTTTTGTTAAGCGGTTAAATTCTTACGGGATAACTCGTGAAGAATTTTTGACGGCTTTGAAAAAATTTTCGGAAGGTGAGTAATTTGCAGAAGTTTGAAAAATGGCAGGGCTGCGGAAATGATTTTGTAATTATAGACAGCAGAACTGACGGGAAAATTTATGACGAAGAAAAAAATTCATGGATTTGTGACAGACATTTTGGAATTGGTGCGGACGGAGTTATTTATATTTTAAATTCCGAAAAAGCTGATGTCAGAATGAGAATTTTTAACGCGGACGGTTCGGAGCCTGAAATGTGCGGGAACGGTATCAGATGTTTTGCGAAATTTTTGGCTGAAAAAAATCCCGTCGATAATTTGAAAGTCGAAACGGGAGCAGGAATTTTGACTGTAAAAATTTCTGATAAAAATGTTGAAGTTGATATGGGCGAGCCGATTTTGGCGGCTGAAAAAATTCCCGTCAGCGGTTACGGCTCAAATAAAGTTATCGGGGAAAATATTGAAGTCTGCGGAAAAATTTACAAAATGACCTGCGTTTCTATGGGAAATCCTCATTGCGTAATTTTTGTGGACGACGCTGAAAAAGTTGAACTTGAAAAAATCGGCATGCATTTTGAAAAGCATGAGAAATTTCCGCGTTATACAAATACTGAATTTGTCAGCGTTATCGGGGAAAATAAACTTCGTATGAGAGTTTGGGAACGCGGCAGCGGGATAACTTTGGCATGCGGGACGGGAGCTTGTGCAAGTGCAGTCGCCGCAAATTTAAATAATCTCGCGGGGAAAAATGTTGAGATTAAACTTGACGGCGGAATTTTAAAAATTGAATGGCGGGAAGATAATCACATTTACATGAGCGGGCCTGCCGAAAAAGTTTTCTGCGGAGAATTTTAAAACGTTACAGGAAAAAATTTTATAAAAAAACTTCGACAAAATTTCTGCCGAAGTTTTTTTGTTGTCATTTTTATTTAAGTAAAAAAATCTGCACCGAAAAAAATTTTTTTCATTTCTTCCGATTGAAAAACTTCTTCAACTTCTCCGAATTTTAAAATTTTTTTGTTCAGTAAAATAATTTTGTCCGCGTATTTTTTTACCATATCCAAGTCATGAGAAATTAAAAGTATTGCCATATCTTCTTTTGCACAGAGATTTGCCGCAAGTTCGTAAAAAATTTCCATGCCGATTTTATCGACTCCGCTTACAGGTTCATCTAAAAGCAGGAGATCGGGCAGAGGGTCTAACGCAAGAGCCAACAAAATTCTTTGAAGTTCTCCGCCGCTCAATGCTCCGATTCGTCTGTCTATTAGATGTTCGGCTTGAACTCTTTGAAGATTTTTTAAAACTCTTTCGCGGATAAATTTTGAAGGATAAATCCAAGCAGGTTTATTTGTCAAACAAGCCATGAATAAATCCAAAACCGAAGTCGGTGAAGTCGTATCAAATTTTAAAGTCTGCGGAACATAACCTATTACGGGGCGAAGATGTTTTCCTTTTGCGTCGAAATAATTTAAATTTCCTGTATGAGAAACTTCACCGAGCAGAGATTTTAACAAAGTAGATTTTCCTGCTCCGTTCGGTCCGATGAGTGCCGTTAATTCTCCGCAGTGAAGAGTGAAATTTACGTCTTGAAAAATTATTAAATCTCCCGCCGTCACTCCGAAATTTTCAACTTTAGTTTCGCATAATTTATTTTTATGGTGTTTCTGCATTTTGACAAATATTTCCCTCAACAAAAAAATACTCAGAAATACAAATTCTTAATTTTTAATTATTTCCTCAGTCCGCCGTCATCTTCAACATCATAAAGTGACTCGGCAATTTCAATAATTTCATCAATTTCGGGACGCGAAGAAAATTTTTTCAAGTTGACATAAAAATTTTCCCTGTGCATGACAACCGAACGAACAAACGCCGCCGCATAATCTGAAAAAATTCCTTCCTTGTCAAAGAGTTCCCAAAAATTTTTTACATTCTCTTCTGTGTTTATATTATATTCAATCCTGTGAATTATCCGTGAAAATTCTGCACGAATTTCAAAAGTGAACATAGATTTTAAAAGAGCAAGCTCCGGCATTGAACGAGCCGCACGAACTAACCAAAATTCAACTTCCAAATCTCCGCTTATATTTTCAAATCCGCAGTCTAAAAGTTTTTTCAAAAATTCGGGCGGTGCTTTTTTTCTAAGCGGTGAAAGTCTTAAATGTTTGTAAAATGACGCGTATAACATTCTTTCAAATTCCAGCCGCGTATAAAATCTTGAAACTATTCCGCCGAAATGTCCCCGCATGAGTTTTTCCAAAAATTTCCAGTGCCGAATATTTCTGAAACTTGTCAGCCAAACTCCCGTTTGTTTTAAAAATCTTGAAAAGCCGACTGCAATATCTTGAGGATTTATCACGACTTCCAAAGTTAAATCACCAATTATTAAATCAAAAAATTCCTCATCAAATGGCAACACTTCGTCACGATAATCCATTAAAATTATTTTGACCTGCGAAAAATTTTTTTCTTCGACTTGTTCGGCAATTTCTTCGTCAGGCGTGATAAAAAAAATTTCCGACATTGGGAAACGTTCCACAAGTTCGGAAATATATTCAAAACTTTCGACAACCAAAATTTTTTGAAAAAAATCTTCGCCGCCTATAAATCCCGTTAAATTCGACTGTATATCTTCCACAAAAAAATCTCCCTTCAGTCAAATTTTTTTCGTTAAATTTCTACACTAAAAAAATAAAAGTTCTCTTCAGTTTTTGATTGAAAAGAACTTTAACAAAAGTCAGAAACCTGCACGAAAACAGACTCAAAAATTTTTATTCGTCGCCTTCTAAAATTTCTTCAGGAGCATTTAAAGTTTCATAAGTCGCAGGGTACATTCCTTCACTGCCTCCGAAAATTGCTTTTTCGATTAAAGTTTTAATGTCTGCGTCGTCCTCATAAACCATAGAAATTAACATCGGCAAATTTACTCCGGTGACAATTCCGTATTTAGGATTATTTTTCACAAGTCGGCACGCGGCATTATAAGGACTTCCGCCACGCAAATCATTTAAAAACAAAACTTTTTCGGGATTGCCGAGTTCTTTAATAGCCGTCTGATATTTTTCGGCAATTTTTTCTGTACTTTCTCCCTGCACAAAAGTTACAGCTTTAACATAATCTTTTTTCCCGCAAATCATTTCGCAGGACTGAACCAATTCACTTGAAAAAATTCCATGAGTTCCTACTATAATTCCAAACATAAAAAAATTCCTCCTTACATTAACCTCAATGATTTTTCGACTGCAGAATTATTTTTCCTGCAGACTGTTAAACGGATAATTCCGTAATTTTTAATTTTTCGGAACGCAGTTCACCGTTGAAAATTTTCCCAACGCCTAAAAATTTTTCATCTGAATAAACTTTCACGATTTTATTTTCTTCGCGAACATCAGTCGGCAGACCGTTTAAAAATGCTTTTATTCTGTGTGCGGGAAGAAAAAATTTTTCAAACGTCAAACAATCTTCAATCGGTAATAAAAACTTTTCCGGAGAAATTTTTAAATCTTCGAGAGTTACGGATTTTTCCAGCGTAAAATTTCCTACGCGGATTCTTTGCAGACTTTTTAAAGTCGCAGGCAGATTTAAACTTTTTCCGAAATCTTCGGCAAGAGTTCTTATATAAGTTCCTTTCGAGCAGTCAATTTCAGCAGTCACAAAATTTTTTTCAACGCTCAAAATTTCAAAACGATAAATTTTTACAAGTCTTTTCGGAATTTCAAAATCAATATTTTTTCTTGCCAAGTCGTACGCTTTCCGCCCGTTAATTTTTATAGCAGAAAATTTTGACGGAGTTTGTTCAATTTCGCCGAGAAAATTTTTTGCAACATTTTGAAGTTCTTCTAAAGTCGGCACAGAAAAATTTTCAATTTGAGAAATAATTTTTCCTTCCAAGTCGCCGCTGTCCGTTTGAGTGCCGAATAAAATTTCTGCACGGTAAGTTTTGTCACAGTCGGCGAGATATTCTAAAAATTTTGCGGCACGTCCTACTGCAATCGGAAGAACTCCTACAGCTGACGGATCAAGTGTCCCGCCGTGTCCGATTTTTTTTGTCTGAAAAATTTTTCGCAAAAAATTGACGGCATCATGACTTGTCATTCCGGCCGCCTTATTAAAATTTATAAAACCGTCATTCATAAAAAATTACTTCTCCCAAATAATTTCAGCAAAAATTTTTCTGCATTATATCACAAAAAAATTTTAGCATAAGAATTTTTTTCTTATCTTGACAATGCGAGTTGTTTTACAATCAACTTTTTTCAGTAATAAATTGAAATATTTAAAAAATTTATTGATTCTGCCTTGTTGTTGTGCTAAACTTACCGAATCAGTGAAAGGTAAGTTACTTTTTCTTTTCACGGTAAACCTTGAGAGGCAGAATATATGGAAGTAGTTTTAGCTGAATATCTGGGATTTTGCTACGGGGTCAAACGTGCGATAAAAATTGCACGTGAACATGCCAACGGAAAAAGCTGTACGCTTGGTCCTATAATTCATAATCCTCAAATGGTGGAACGCTTAAAAAATGAGGGCGTTGGAACTGTTGAAGATTTGAATGAAATGGAAGAAGGGACAGTTATTATTCGTTCTCATGGTGTGGGTCCTCAAGTGTATGAAGAAATCGAAGCAAGAGGGTTAAAGACTGTTGATGCAACATGTCCGAAAGTAAAAAATGCTCAAACGGCTGCAAAAAAATTGGTTGATGACGGTTACAATGTAGTCATAATCGGCGAAAAAAACCACCCTGAAGTTAAAAGCATTTTTGAATGGGCTGACAAAAGAACGACAATACTTGAAACCGAAGACGAAGCAAAAGAATTTGCCGCATGTCCAAAACTTGGTATAGTTTCGCAGACAACAATTTCGGGAGTACACTTCAAAAACATGGTTATGCACCTATTGGAAAAGTCGTCGGATATAAAAATTCTGCGGACGATATGTGCGGCGACGGATCAAAGGCAGACTGCGGCTATGGAGCTTGCGTCGAAAGTTGATGCGATGATTGTAGCAGGCGGAAGGAACAGTGCAAATACAACAAGACTTGCCCGACTCTGTGCAGAAAAATGTCGAACATATCACATAGAAACTGCCGACGAAATTCAGCCTGAATGGTTTACTAATACAAAAAAAATTGGTATCACAGCCGGAGCCTCAACGCCGGACTGGGTTATCAAGGAGGTATATGATAAGTGTCAGAGGATATGAAAAACGTAGAGGACATGGGAAGCTGGCTTGATTCAGCGGGAGATTTGAATTTTAAACCCGGCGATATTGTGGACGGGACCGTTGTGCAGGTTAATCGCAGCGAGGCTTTTGTTGATATCGGCTACAAACAGGAAATCCCCATTCCTAAAAAAGAATTGGCTTATCCTGAGCCGGAATCTGCAGAAGAGGTCGTTAAAGTCGGAGATAAGATTGAAGTTTATATTCAATCTCTCGGTGGCGAAAACGGAGGAGCTCTTTCCAAAATAAAGGCTGACCGCATGTCTGTATGGAAGGACATCGAAGCCGTAAAGGAACGCGGAGACACAGTTCAAGCGAAAATTACACAAGTAGTCAAAGGCGGACTTGTTGCGGCGGTAAACGGTTTACGCGGATTTATTCCCGCATCGCAGATGGATCTTCATTTTGTAAAGGATTTGTCCGTCTACGTTGATCAGGTTGTCGAGGCACTGCCTATCGAAATTGACAAACATAAACAGCGTTTAGTGCTTTCCCGCCGTCAGATTCTTGAAAAAGAACGCAACGAAAAACAGCAGGAAGTTTTTGAAAAACTTGAAAAAGGCAGCACTGTCAAAGGTGTTGTAAAACGTCTTGTAGATTACGGTGCATTTATCGACGTGGGCGGAGTTGACGGACTTGCTCATATTTCAGACCTTTCTTGGGAGCGTGTAAATCACCCTTCAGAAGTTATGAAAGTCGGCGACGAAGTCGAAGTTCTCATCAAAAATATTGATCCCGAAACCAAAAGAATTTCTCTTTCCGTCAAAGACACTTTGCCCGATCCTTGGGTTGAGAAATCCGAAAAGTATGTTGAAGGTCAAACACTTGAAGGCAAAATCGTCAAAATTGCAAAATTCGGTGCATTCATGGAGATTGAACCCGGCTTTGACGGTTTAATCCCGATGGGAGAACTTTCTGATCGCCGTATTGAAAATGCTGAAGAAGTTGTTCAAGTCGGTGATGTCGTCAAAGTAAAAGTCATGCGTATCGACAAAAATCGCAAACGTATTTCTCTTTCCATAAATCGTGCAAAACGCGAGTCAGACGGTTCTAAACGCGGTCAAGACGAAGAGTAGGCGTAAAATTCACAGTCGAAAACCTTGAAATAAAAAGACGGTCTTTAAAAATTAAGATCGTCTTTTTTGTTGAAAACTTCGCAATAATTTTTTTGAAAATAACAAAATTTTTTCTTGTAATGTTTAACTTCATTATGATATTATAAATATAAGGGGGTTGAGCGGTATGGAAATTAAATACGAAGTTAAAACCAGTGCCGTCGGCAAATTTGCTCAGCAGTTTTTGGAAAACAACAACAGTTTTATCCTCATGAATGAAGGAAGTCATCCTAATCTTGCTGATATGGTTGTTTCTCATACAATCGGAGAACTTTCCGCCGATATTGCAGTTGGCGATATGCTCAGAGTAGGAAGAACCGAACTTGAAGTTGTAAAAGTTGGAGATGCGGCGAATAAAAATATTCGTGAAGAAGGTCACTGCACGGTTGTAGTAAATGCCGACGGCAGCATGCCAGGTCAAATTGTTGTCAAAGGAAAAATTTCTCCTCGCCTTCGTATCGGCAATGAAATTGTTTTCTACAGCAAATAAGTTTTCTGAATAAATTGAAAAAACGGCTCTTCCGATTTCTTGGAAGAGCTTAGTTTTTGTTTTTCACCAATTAAAATTTTTATGATTCTAAGGGAGAATTAACGAATATGTTGGGCGTTCTGCTCTGTATATTTTTAATGGCGGGATATTACAAAATAATTTTTCACTGTTTGAAATTTTGCGGCGTAAATTTTGCAAAAATTTTGAAGGAAGAATTTTTGAAAATTTTTTTTGTGTCGGCAGTCAGCATAATTTTTTTAATTTTTATAGTAAATTCTCAACAAACAATTTATATGTTTGATTCACTGGAAACATGGGAGCCGATGATTTATTGTGAAGAAATAACTTTTTCAGATTCTCTGCAGGCTTTAAAAAATCTTCGCGGTTCGATAAATCACGCGGATTATAATAATTTTATCCCAATGCTTATAACTCTGCCCGCTCATGTTTTCGGAAAAAGTTTTTTATGTTATACGCTTTATATTTGGATAATGTTCGGACTGCCTGCAGTTTTTTTGTTGTCGGCTTGGCTGAAAAATTTTTTGGAAAGTCGGGGCTTTAAAGTTTTTTCTTGTGCGGAGTTCATGGCAGTTCAAATGCTCTGCACGGTTTTTATAACTCCCGTTATTATCGGCTACGCAAATATTTCTATACTTTTAACAGGCTCAATTATTTTTATGATGCTGATGAATTTAAAGAAATCTGAACTGCAAACGGAACGTCTTTTTTTTATCGGAGTGCTGTCAGTTTTTTCGGTATTTCAAGCAAGAACCGCCGCTTATATGATTGTCGGTTGTTTTTGCGGTTATACAGTCTACATAATTTTTACAAGCTATTTGGAAAAAAATCTCCGCGAAATTTTTTTAATGCTGATGAAAAAATTTTTCGTCATAGGATTTTCTGCAGTGATAATTTCTGCACCGCTTTTTTATCCGTTTATAGAAAAATCCGTAACTTATGACATTGGCTCGGCTTATTCGGCTTATGCAATGGGACAGGATTTTCTCAACAGAATATTTATTCACTTTTTAGGCTTTGGTGTTGTTGCTTGTGCGATATTTTTTTCCGCCGTATTTTGCGGACTTAAAAATAAAAATCTTCTTCCGAGTATTTTATGGCTGATCGTCTGGCATATAACGGCTGTGATTTTATTCTGCAAAGTTCAGCTGATGGGCTGGCAACATTATTACATTATGATTATTCCTTTCAGCATTATCACGGCTGCATTTTCTGCAATAATTTTTTACAAGAAAAAATCTTTGGGTGCGGTCGTAATTTTTATTCTGACTTTTAATTTCGTGCAGACATATACAAATATTTTTCCTGAAGAATATTTCGGAATTTTTAGTGCACCGTATAAAATGCCTGAAAGAAAAGATATTGACGACGTAAAAAAACTTGTCGGAGATTTAAACAGACTCACGGAAAATACCGACAAAAAAATTTTTCTTATTGCAAGCAGTGATGAATATAATTCATGCATACTGAATAAAGTTTTTCTTCCGGAAAATCATGAGGCACTGCCAAGTTTAATGGAAACTTATGACGTAGATTTGCGGGACGGTTTTCCGATTCATTTTTTTGACGCAGATTTTATTGTTGCAGTTGATCCAATACAAATTCATCTGCTTCCTGAATCTCAATCAATTATCGTAAAGCCTGCCGAACTTATTTTAAATCCTTCACCGATTTCAAGACATTTCAAAAAAATAGAAGAGTATAAATTTTTTTCAGGCGTAGAGAAAAATCCTGAAGTTATCATAAAAGTTTACGAAAAAATTTCTGATTATGAAAAATCTGACGTTGAGTTTGTAGAAAAAATTTTTGATGAACTTTATCCGAATAAGCCCGAATTATTTAAAAATCGTTTTGAAAAATATCTGCAAGAAAAATTTTGACGAGGTTATTTTATGAGCGAAATTTTATATGTTGTTGTTCCCTGTTACAATGAAGAAGAAGTCTTAAAAGAAACTGCCGACAGATTAGAAAAAAAATTTTCTTCTTTGATAAGTGCCGAAAAAATTTCTGAAAAAAGTCGAATTGTTTTTGTAAATGACGGCTCAAAAGATATTACTTGGGAAATTATCTGCGGACTTCATGAGAAAAATAAAATTTTTTCCGGAATAAATCTTTCAAGAAATCGCGGACATCAAAACGCACTTCTTGCGGGTTTAATGACTGTGAAAAATTTTGCAGATATTGTAATTTCAATGGACGCGGATTTGCAGGACGATATAAATGCCGTCGATGAAATGATTGAAAAATATAAACTCGGCTTTGATATTGTTTACGGAGTGAGGAGCAAAAGGGATACTGATACTTTTTTCAAAAAATTTACTGCGGAAAGTTTTTATAAGTTGATAAATTTTTTGGGAGGTGATATTGTAGAAAATCATGCCGATTACAGATTGATGAGCAGAAGAGCATTGGACGGGCTGGAAAAATTCGGAGAAGTAAATTTATTTTTGCGTGGAATAATTCCAATGATCGGTTATCCTTCGACGATTGTTTATTATGAACGTGCAGAAAGATTTGCAGGAGAAAGCAAATATCCGCTGAAAAAGATGTTGTTCTTTGCATTTCAGGGGATAACTTCATTGACAGTTGAACCTATAAGAATGATAACAAGTCTGGGATTTTTAATTTCGCTGATAAGTTTTTTGGTAATTGTTTGGATTTTTTACAAACATTTTACAGGCGAAACTGTCATAGGCTGGTCAAGTATTTTAGTTTCAGTTTGGTTTTTGGGAGGTCTGGTACTTTTGTCGGTGGGAGTAGTTGGAGAATATATCGGGAAAATTTATCTTGAAACAAAAAAACGTCCAAGATTTATTGTTAGCGAATTTTTGAACACACTCTAAAAACAATTAAATTCTCTTAACTTTGTAAAAATTTTTTGAACGGAGGGAGTCGCTTTACACTTTTGATTTAAATTGGAAGTTGTTCGCGGCGTTTTAAATGAAAAAGTTTTTTAGTTTAGTAATTTTCTGCATGATTTTTTTAACGACTCAAATTACTTCTGCAGAAGTTCAATTTTATTATCAGGCACACGTTCAAAATTACGGTTGGCGACCTAATGTTCAAGGCGGAGAAGTTGCGGGTTCAGTCGGTGAAGGTCTGCGAATGGAAGCACTGAGAATAATAATGACTGACAATTCAAGAAATATGATTCAGTATTGTGCTCATGTTGAAAATTACGGCTGGCTTGACTGGCAATATTCAGGAGGAATTGCGGGAACAGTCGGCAGAGGACTTCGCATGGAGGCTGTGAGAATCAGGCTTGAACCGTATTATGCAAAATATTTTGACGTGTATTATCGTACACATGTTGAAAACGGCGGTTGGCTCGGTTGGGCGAAAAATGGAGAACCTGCAGGAACTGCGGGAGCAAGTTTAAGAATGGAAGCCGTGCAAATATCTCTTGTACCTCGCGGAAGTCATTTTAACAGAGGCGGAGAGGCATTTTTTGAAAAGAGAAACTATCCTCAATATTACTGAAAAATGAAAGGCATATTAAATGAGCGAAAAAAATTTTGCTGATGTTGTAGAAAAAATTCGTGCGGCAATATCCGAAAAAAATTTTGAAAGTTTTTCTGAAAATGTTGACGCGGAAAAATTTTTAAATGACGGCTACGGCGAAGTTGTAGAAGAACTTGCGAAAAATTGCAGTACGTTTCACAAACTTTATCCGCATGATTTACTTTTTAAATTCGGTTCGACTGCTTTGAAAATTTACATGTCGAAGTTTAAAGGAGTTCATGTCGGTTTCGTAAAACGCGTGATTTTTTCCTACTTCGACAAAAATTTAATTCCGCCGAAAAATTTTTTGTCCGCACCGATTGATTTTTCTGCAGTCGAACTTGAAAAATTTTTGAAGGCGTTGTCTTTTGAAGTAAAAAAAATTTCTGAGTTGAATGATGTCATTTGTGCAGAAATAGAAATTTTCGGCGATAATTCTTACTACGGCAAAACTTTCGGCAGAATGAATTTTAAATTTGAATTTGTGAAAAATTTTTCTGGAATTTGGAAACTTCAAAGCGTGAAAAATATTCCTGAACTTGTTCCGCTGATTTTGGACATTTGCGAAAAATTTTGGCCCAGTGAATGGGACTTGGGAATAAAAATTTAATTTGACGCTCTGTAAAATCAATTTTATGAAACGCCAAAAATTTTTTGACTTCTCAATTTTCCTTTGCTACAATAATTTTAGCGGTTAGACTTCCGCTTAAAAAAAATGTAAATTTGACAAATTTGGCAGAGCACTTCCCCCTCGCCGCAGCGTAGCACTTAGAGATTTTTTCTCCGGACTGGGTGACCTATGACGGGTTTAAGAGAAAAGGTGCAAATTCAAAATGAAAGTAAGCGTGTAGACTTCGGTCTTATCGTGTAGCGGCGACGTGGACACGCCGATAAGAATAAGGCTATCCTGCATTAGCAGGCGTTAGTCCATATAGCAAACTTCTTAAATGGAGACCCGAAAAACTACTGTCTCCTAGAAGCCCTCGACTTTAGTCGTGGGTAGTTCACAATCAAGCGAAAATTTTTAGGAGGTATTTTTTATGGAAAAAACTTTAGTACTTATCAAGCCCGATGCATTTTCAAAAAATCATACGGGAGATATTCTCAAACGTTACGAAGATGAGGGCTTTAAAATCTGTGCGGCAAAAGTCATGCAGATGGACAAAAAAACTGCGGCACTTCATTACGCTGAACACCGCGAAAAAAGTTTTTATAATGACCTTGTGGAATTTATGACGAGTGCACCTTTGATGGCTGTAGTTTTGGGCGGAGAAAATGTCATTGAACGTGTCCGCGAAATTAACGGTGCAACCAATCCCGAAAAAGCCGCCGAAGGAACTATCAGAAAACTTTACGCTGAAAACGGAAGCAAAAACGCTGTTCACGCATCTGACAGCCCGGAAAGTGCGAAAAGAGAAATTTCAATTTTCTTCAGCGAACTGGAAATTTTTTAAAAGGCGGAGGGATTTTTTGTGGCAAAGGCATTAACCAAAATAAAAAATTTCATGAAAGTCTTGAACAAGACGAAAAAAACAGGCACTGAGGCTTTAGATGCCGCAGTAAAATCCGTTTCAAAATTTAGCAGTTGGTCACAGCTTATAAGTACTATGGTCAGCGACTGCAAATCTTATGCGGGAAACGGCACGGCTTTTTTACAGCAGATGTGCGGGATAAATTTATCCAATTCCGATACAGGAGCTATAACCGGTTCTGATGCGGGCGGTTCTTTTAAAACTGCTGAAAGTATTGTCCCTGAGTCAGGCTCTTGGAAATATCCTTCCAAAACCACTTTTAAAATTCAAGGGCTGACTGTCACAGTTCCCGAAAAAAGCAAGCTGGATTCTTCACAACAATATATTGTCGGTGCTCTTTATACTTGGTGGATAAAAAATTCTTTATCGCTGATAAAAAAATCTTTCGGCTTAAGTTTTACAGATTCAGGAGTAAGCACAAAAAAACTTAATGTTTATTTTTATAATGCTCCCGACGGAATTGCCGCTTATGCAGGTACGGGCAGCGGAGAAAAAGCACAATCTTTGAGTTTAAGAATTAACATGAGATATTTTCAAGGGATTGAAAACAAAAAAAATCCTAACGGAGTCGGCGACGAAAAAACTTTAACTTATCTCGACAGGACTATCGCTCATGAATTAACTCATGCGACTATGGCGGCGAATATTGATTATTTCAACAACTTGCCGACAGCTTTTAAAGAAGGCTCTGCGGAACTTGTTCACGGTATCGACGACAAAAGAACGTCAGATATACAAAATTTGGCGAGTGATTCTACAAAACTTCGTTCAGCTGTTTACGGCGGTGGAATAACTTCATATTCTGCGGGATATATTGCTTTGAGATATTTGGCGAAACAAGCGGCGGCTGGTCGAAAACCTAACACTTCAAAAAATATTTCAAGTCAAGTTTATGAAAATAATTTTTCCGAAAATATCGCGGCGGACGAACTTTTTGAAGAAAATAATTTTGTTGAAAATTCTTCGCTTGATGAAATTATTTCCGCGAAAGATTTTTCAGTTGCAGATGTAAAAAAATATTTGACTCAAAATATTTTTTCACAAGACGAAAATATTTTCCAAACTGCATACTCTGCAAAAAATGAAACCGTTTGAAAATCAAAAAGGTTTTGCGGCGATTGAAATTATTTTAGTTCTGCTGATAATTTCTTTGGTGACGAGTTTTGCACTTCCAAAAATTTCCCGAATGTTGGAAACTGCTCAACTCAATTATGAAACCAAAAAATTTGTCAGCGAATTTTATTTTGCAAGGTCTGTGAGTAAATCTTCGCAGTTTGAGCCGGAAATTTTTTCAGGTTCTGTCAGTGGCGGTGATGGTATAATTTTTTCCGTTGCAAGTCGAAGCTATCAAATTAAATCAGGATTGTTTTCGATTTATGAAAAACATTCTCTGCCGAAAAAATTTAAAATCGCCAAAATTTTTCCGAAAGGTTCCACTTTTGAAGTCGACAGAAAATTTTCAGATAATCTAATATTTAGCAACGGAAAAAATTCCAACGGCTTTACTTATCGTTTTGAGTCGCCTTCTGAAATTTATTTGTATGTGAAAAAGGATACAGTTGGCAGAATTCGTATCAGCAGGACGAACGATTGACATGAAAAAATTTTTTAACGAACGCGGTTTAATGCTTTTCAACGTAATTTTTTTGACGCTGATAACTTCTTTTGCGGGAATGATAGTTTTAAACGGAATGAAAAAAAATGAAAATTATAATGCGGAATTAAAAATAATCGCGTTGTATTTGGCGGAAGAACAATTTGCAGAGTTGGAAAGTTTGGCGGCTGAAGGAAATTTGACGGCTGGCGGAAAAAGTTTTCTCGGAGATACTGACGACTTAAAAAATTATCTTTACGAAAACGACAAAAAAATAAATTCTCAAATTCCGATAAATTTTGAAGTCGATACAAATGTTTCAAGTTATTCAAGCAGACTTTACAGGGCTGAAGTCAAAGTTTCATGGACTTTTAAGGGCGAAAAAAAATTTGTTGAGTTGAAGAAAAATATTTTGCAGAAAAATGTTTCATAAAATAAACAACGAAAAAGGATTTGTGTTGGCGGAGTTTGTAATAGCTCTGCCGCTTTTAATTTTGCTGATTTATACTTTGGTGATGATTTTTTTGAATGTGGCAAAGCAGACGGAAAAACAATCGGCAGATTATCTTCTTGAAGAAGAGGCAAACGAAATTTTGGAACGAATCAAAAACGATGCAAGAGCGGCAACCGAAGTTAAACTCGAACATGACGGTGAAGAATTTCAGACGGTGATTTTTGTTTTTCATGCGATTGCTAACACTAACCCGAATATTTACGATGTGCATGATACCAGAAATTATATAATTTACTCAAAGAATCAAATACATGCTGACGAAGACGGACAAGAACCGATTTATCGTGTCTATGCTCACAGAAAAAAAAATCCTACCTTTCCTACTAGCCCGACAAGCGGAGATAATTCTTTCGGAAATACAACCGTGAAAAAATTAAAGTTTACAATCCGCGAAAAAAATATTCTGCACATTTCCCTGACTCTGAAAAGTTTGAAAACAAAAAGAATGTTGACGATAAATACTTCGGTTTTTATGCCCGACTGTAAAAAGTTTGAAGGTTTTTAAAATCATGAACGAAAAAGGATTTTTTACGATAACGGCACTTTGTCTTTTGCTGATGATAACTTTATCGGTAAAAACCGTGCAGGAAACTGAAAGAAATTTTTCATACGAGGCAAAAAATTTTCAAATCGAATTGGAATTACAAAACGCGGCGGACAGCGGAATTTATGAGGCGGTTGAAAAAATTCAAAATGGAACTGTTAAAATAAATTTTCCGACTGAAGTTGATATGATTTTGAATAGAAAATATCGGCAGAAAAAAATTTCTGTCAGTCAGCCCGAAAATATTTCTGTTGAAGTTTATGCAGAACGCGGAAAGATTGAAGAATATGTCAGAAAATATTCAACTGAGGACGATTACACCGGCGGAAAAGGCTACAAGGACGAATTTTTAAATACAACACACGACGGAATAATTTTAATTGCCGCCGCAAGTGTCGAAGACAAAACTACAAATACAAAAAAATTTCGTCGCTCTCTTGCGTATATTTTTCATGAGGACGGATTAAACGAAGAAGAAAAATATAAAAAAAATGTCGTGCATTTCATGAACAAAGCTGAACGCGGCGGACTGAATCCATGACAGGCAGGAATAATAATAAAATTGCCGAATTGTGCGGTTGAAGTTTTTTCACGGCTTATTTTTTTTGCACGGAAGGGCGGTGAGGATTCTGGATTCACAAATAAATTTGGAGGACGGCGAACAGACGCAGACCGATTTAAATAAAATTTCGGAAATGATAAACACAATTCTTGAACAGCAGGACAGAAATTCCAGACAGCTTACACAAGTTTTGCGGGAGAATATCAATTTTCAAAATCAAGTTCGGCAGGGAATGTATGACGAGCTGGAAACTTTAAAAGAAGATCAACGCGGTGAACAGTTCACGCCGATTTTAAAAGCAGTCGCGGCGGTTTGCGTGGAATATCGCACACTTTTAAACGACGAAACAATTTCAAAAAAAGGGCGGAGAACTTTACAACTTTTATTTGACGAACTGGAAGATATTTTGTCGGAATACGACGCAGAAATTTTCCACTCGCGGAAAGGTTCGCAAAGAAAACCTCTGCTGACAAAAATTATAAACACTATCGCAACCGACGATCAAAAATTACATAACACAATCGCAAAAAGTCGAAGAGCGGGAGTTATCAGAAACGGTCGTCCGCTTTACAGGGAATTTGTTGATGTTTATGTTTTTGATTCCACTCTCACCGAAACAAAACCTAAATCAGAATTTCTGCGGAGCGATTAAAATTTTGTTCCGCATTTGAAAAGGAGAAATTTTTATGAGTACTTATGGTATAGACTTGGGAACAACTTATTCATGCATTGCCCGCCTTGATTCAAACGGCAATCCCGAAGTTATCCGCAACAACGAGGACGACTCCAACACTGTTGCCTCTGTAGTTTTTTTTGAAAATGAAAATAATGTTGTTGTAGGACAGGCGGCAAAAGAAAATATCGAAACTGACGGGGACAGAGTTGTCCAGTTCGTCAAACGTGAAATAGGAAAACCTGATACAAGAACTTATGAATTTGACGGAAAAACTTATACGCCCGTTGAAATCAGTGCGTTAATTTTAACACGCTTGAAAAATCTTGTAGAAAGTCAAGGCGGAGAAATTACCGATGTTGTTATAACTGTTCCCGCATATTTCGGACTTGAGGAACGCAGTGCAACTAAACAAGCGGGAGAACTTGCAGGATTTAACGTTTTGAGTTTGATTAACGAACCGACTGCGGCGGCTTTAAGTTACTGTGCAAGACAATTTCAAGAGGACAGAACTATTTTAGTTTATGACTTGGGCGGCGGAACTTTCGACGTTACAGTTGTTAAAATGTCAATGACTCAAAATGATTCGGGCAAGGACGTTCAAAAAATAAATGTTCTTGCAACGGGCGGCGATGACAGACTCGGCGGAAAAGACTGGGACGACAAATTATTTGAACATATTCTTCATGCCTGCTGTGATGAAACGGGTTTGACTCCCGAAGAAGTTGAGGCTGAAACTCGTCAGGATATTCGCAGTAAAGTTGAAGAGGCAAAAAGAAAACTCAGCAAAAAACAGTCCGCAAAAGTCAGAATTGACGTAAACGGCTCAAGAATTGAAATTGTTATCACTCGTGCAGATTTTGAAAAAATGACTTCCGATAAAGTTGCACAGACCATGAATTTTGTTGAATCGACTTTGCAGAAAGTTCCTGATGCTGTTATTGATACAGTTCTTTTAGTCGGCGGTTCAACTTACATGCCGATGATTAAAAATGCCGTTGAAGCAAAATTTCCTGGCAAAGTTCAACAGCATGATCCGGATCAAGCCGTTGCAAAAGGTGCGGCGATTTATGCGAGCATGCTTGTTGTGGAGGAAGGAACAAATTCCGGCACTCCTTCCGACAAAAAAATTGACGGCGAAATTTCTGGCGGTGTTGAACATGCTGAACAACTTACCGCAAAATTTACAGTCGAGGATCAAACTCCGCGTTCATTCGGTCCCGGCGTTATGGATACAAAAGCAAATAAGCCGAGGTATGTTTTGGAAAATTTCATAAAAATCGGCGAAAAAATGCCCGCAGTTTTCACCAAAACTTATTATCCGCTTGAAAATAATCAGGAACGCGTCAGACTTCGTGCATTTGAAAATATGTCAACAGAAGATACTTTAATTCCTTGCGTTGATGAAGACGGCAACCCGCAGGCAACTGATCCCGCACATAACGTAAAACTTTTGGGAGAATTGATTGTAAATCTTCCGCCGGATACTTCCCGCGATACTCCGATTGAAGTTACTTTCAAAGTTGATGCGTCAGGTGTTCATGTTGAGGCAGTCAACACAAAAACAAAAGAAGTTTTTGAAACTTTCCTCCGCACAGGTTCAGATATTGACGTTGAAAAATCCGCAGTTCATCAACTTAGAATCTCTGCGGACTGAAAATATTTTAAATAAAAATTTTTCTCGGCGAACAGCCGAATTTTTTTTTTGTAAATTTTTCGAGTTGAAAAATTTTTTTAATTAATTTCAAAATCGATGGAAACACTTGCCGAACAGTTTAAAGTTCCCGATTCAATGGGAGTTTCAAAATTTCCGACTGCTCCCGCGTCAAGCATTGCCGTTTTTGAATAACGAGGAGAAGAAATCGACGCGGAATGAATGGTTACATTTTTTACACCGATAATATTTTTTCCGAGTTCTTTGGCGGCGAATTCTGCTTTTGTTCTTGCGTCACGAATTGCAAGTTGAATGGCATCAAGCTGTAAATTTTTTTTGTCGCGAATATCGAATTGAAGTGAATCAACTGTATTTGCTCCGTGACTTAGTGCAGTATCAATAACTTTCCCGATAATTTTTATATCGTCAACAATAATCGTGACGGAATTTGTAATTTCATAGCCGTCAAAAATTTCTTTTCCTTTGTCGTCAGTATGCGAAACTTGACGAAAATTATAATTTCCGGTACGAATATTTTTTCTGTCAATTCCAAGTGCGGCGATAGAATTTAAAATTTCTGCAGAAATTCTTGCAGATTCATTTTGAATTTTCGACGCGTCTTTGTTTCTGCTGATTACTCCGACAGAAATTTCAGCTCTGTCAGGCGAAGTTTCAACAATTCCCTCGCCGCTTACTGAAATTATGCGGGAATTTTCTTCGGCAGAAACATTTAAACTCATCATAAGAATAAAAATCCAAGTCAGACAAAAAATTTTTTTCATGTGAAAATCCTCCTTGTCAATGCTTTTTGACACTCCCCACGCCTAAAGGCGGGGGATTCTTGAGCAACTAAACCAGTTTAATTCTCAAAGGACTAGCCAAAAGCCCCCTACTCAGTTCTTCAAAATCGAAGTTCTGACTACTTTTACGCAAAATATTCGCCGCTCCGTTTAAATCTGCATTTACAATTCTTCCGTCTGAAGATTTATACAAGCCGCGTTTTATTCTTTTACCGCTGAATGTATATTTTTGCGGATTATCAGCGTTAAATACAGGTAGC
>JAFZMV010000153.1 GCA_017553205.1 Selenomonadaceae bacterium
ACCCAAACATTCTATAGAAAGATTTAAAAATTTTTGTGTAGTCTGATTTAATCTTTCGGAAGCGTCCTTACATTCTGATTCGTCGCGAATTCTGTTTACAATCAATTTCATGCTGCGTTTTTCTGTGTATTTGCTGTAAGCCTTAACAACTGCATAAGCGTCAGCAAGTGAAGTAGGTTCTGGAGTAGTAATCAGCAAAACTTCATGTGCCGCCAAAATAAATTCAATAACATATCTGTTTAAGCCCGCACCTGTATCAATAATAATTATGTCGGCAAGTTTTGAACAATCTTCCAATTTTCTGTGAATCATTCTTTGAGCGGCACGATTAACATTTAATGCCGCCTCTACTCCTGCTGCTCCGGAAATATATTTAACTCCTTGTATTCCTTCTTCTACAACATCTTTAAGTTCGGTTTCGTCATTTAACAGGTCTATCAAACTTCGATTTGTCACGCGTCCCATTAAAACATTGACATTAGCCATGCCAATATCGGCATCGATTAACAAAACTCTTTTGCCTGCCTCCTGCAGACTAACGGCAAGATTTACGGCAAGATTAGTTTTGCCGACACCGCCTTTTCCGCTTGTTACGGCAATAACTCGCGTTTCGTCTTCAATGTTTAAATCCAGTTCTCCAATTTTTTTGGCGGTAATTTCTTCATCTGCCAATTCTTCAACTAAATTTCTAAGTTTTGAGGCTTGATCCGACATGTTAATTTCTTCCTTAGTTTTTGTTTATTTAATTTCTTTCAGCGAATCCGAAAGATTAACAAAAAAAAATTTTTCATAATAAAACGTGACTAATTTTAACAAAGGCTTTATTAAAATTCAAATTAATTTTAAACAATACTGCCGAATTTTTCCAAAAATTTTACATGCCTTTTTTCTTTTGATAACGCCACGCCCAAACAATCAACACCACCGCAAAAATTATTACGACAATTATTCTTGTGGGGTCTTCTTCCTGCAAAATTGCGTCGTGTCCGATTATTGCCTCAATTCCCGTCGAAGGAAATTTTCCGATAAGTGACGCTAAAAAATAATCTTTTAAACTTAATGCACTTAATGCTCCGACCGCGTTTAAAAGTCCGCTCGGCAAATATGGAACCATTCGAGCTATTAACATGACTTGAAAACCTTTTTCGGTGCTGTAATGATCCATCGAACTCAAAAATTTGCTTTTGGAAATAATTTTTTCTGCCGAATCTCTGAAAAAAAATCTTAACAATAAAAAACTTATCGTAACTCCGACAGTTTCCGCCGCAACTGAAATTACAATTCCCCAAAAAATTCCAAATATCAAAGTATTTGCCGTCGAAAAAATTATCGCGGGAGGAAATCCCAACGCATTTACAAAGAGCGTCAACAGAAAACTGAAAACAACCGCCAATTCTCCGTAAGATTTTATATACTCCGCAGTTTCTACAATGTCACCGCGTTTAAGCAGTTCAAAAATTTCGGGCAAAAAATTTGGTGCGATTAAATGAACCGCACCGAATAACGCGACTATTAAAAAAGCCGCAATAATTTTTACCGTTGTCATAGAAAATTTCATTTTGCAACTTGTCCCGCAAAATTCTGATTTTGTTCATAAGTGAACGCGGCTTTTAAAATTGTTTCTTCGTCCAAAGCCTTTCCGATTAACTGAAAACCGATCGGTAAATTATTTTTCGTGAATCCGCATGGAACAGAAATTCCCGGCAGTCCTGCGAGATTCAAAGGAACTGTACAAACGTCCTGCAAATACATTTTCAGAGGATCAGAAATCATTTCACCGATTTTAAAAGCGGCAGTCGGAGCAGTAGGAGCAAGAATAACATCAACATTTTTAAAAGCGTCGATAAAATCTTTTTGAATCAGCGTACGAACTTTCAACGCCTTCAAATAATATGCGTCGTAATAGCCCGCACTCAAAGCATAGTTACCGATAATAATTCTGCGTTTGACTTCTTCGCCAAATTTTTCCGTGCGTGTATTCGTCATCATTTCCACAACGTCCGCACCGTCAACTCTTGCACCGTAACTCACTCCGTCATAACGTTCCAAATTTGTGGCGGCTTCAGCGGGAGCAATTAAATAATAAGTTGAAATCGCAAAATCTGTATGAGGTAAACTTATTTCAGAAATTTCCGCACCGAGATTTTCAAAAACTTTCGCTGCGTCTTTAACAGCTTTTTCAACTTCCGAATCAATGCCTTTAACAAAATATTCTTTCGGCAGACCGATTTTTAAATTTTTCACGTCGGCGACCAAACTTTTTGTAAAGTCGGGAACTTCTGACGCAGTCGAAGTAGAATCCATTTCATCATGTCCCGCTATTGCATTTAAAACATTCGCACAGTCTGTAACGTCACGAGTAACGGGACCGATTTGGTCAAGCGACGACGCATAAGCAACTAAACCATAGCGGGAAACTCTTCCATAAGTCGGTTTAAGTCCCACAACTCCGCAGAAACTTGCAGGCTGACGAATTGAACCGCCTGTATCGGAACCGAGTGCAAAAATACTTTCACCGCTTGCAACTGCCGCAGCACTTCCTCCGGAACTTCCGCCCGGGACTCTCTCCAAGTCGTAAGGATTTTTTGTGACGTGATAAGCAGAATTTTCAGTTGATCCGCCCATAGCAAATTCATCAAGATTAACTTTGCCGACAATAACAGGATTTTCTTTCTTTAATTTCGTGATAACTGTTGCGTCATAAGGCGGAACAAAATTTTCGAGAATTTTCGACGCACAAGTTGTTTTAATTCCTTTCGTGCAGATGTTGTCTTTAATCGCACAGGGAATTCCTTCAAGTGCAGAAATTCTTTCTCCGCGAGAAATTTTTTCGTCAACAAGTTTTGCACTTTCTAACGCTTGATTTTTTGTAATTTCCAAAAATGCACCGATAGAATTTTCTTTCTCGTCGATACGTTCAAAAATATTTTCAGTCAATTCAACTGCAGAAATTTCTTTATTCTGCAAAAGTTCATGAAGTTCATGAGCAGTCTTTTTATACAAACTCAAAATTTTTTCCCCCTTGAAAATTTTTATTCGTCATTTGCCGCAGAGAAAATTACTACATTTTTTCGTTTTTGTCTAGAGTGTACAGTTGACATTTCACTGACATTTCATAAATTGGTAAAAATGATGTATTTTTAAAAATTTGACTTTAATTTTTTCAATTCGAGGAAAAAAATTTTTATGAAACGCCCGTGTGAAAATTTCAATTATTAGTTGACTTTAAAAATTTATAGACTATAATTCTTTTTGTTTATATGTTTTTTTATTGAGGGAGGCGGTTTGATGTTTGGAATTATTGTAGGTACACATGGTGCATTTGCTGACGGAATTTTGCAGTCCTGTGAAATGATTTACGGCAAACGCGAAAATCTCAAAGCGGTTACACTTGTTCCGGGCGAAGGTCCCGACGATGTAGTCACAAAATATGAAAAGGCTATTGAGGAACTTGGAAATCCCGACCGCGTTTTGTTTTTAAATGATTTGCTTGGCGGCAGTCCTTATAATGCGGCTTGCAGAATCGTTGCACAAAACGAAAATTATGGAATTGTCACCGGCGTTAATCTGCCCATGCTGATTGCAATGAGCGGTGCACAGGATATTGACGACGGCTCTGCAACAATTGCCGAACTTATGGAACAGGCAGTTAATGCAGGCAAAGACGGTGCGGCATCTTCTTCCTATGAAAGTTTAAACGCAGTTCCTGACGAAGATGACGAACTTTAATTTTTGAATATTTGATTTTTATCAAATAGAGAGTTTTTTTATTTTTTATTTAAGGGAGGTTTTTTTTATGGAGATTGCTTTCTGTCGTATCGACGATCGTTTGATTCACGGTCAGGTTGCAACAGTTTGGTCTAAAGTCACAGGCTGTAACCGCATTATGTGCTGCAGTGATGAAGTGGCAAAAGACGAACTTCGCAAAAAACTTCTTCTGCGGGTCGTTCCGCCCGGTCTTAAGGGCTATGTCGTTCCTGTAGATAAGGCTGTTGAAGCGTACAAAAATCCGAAGTACGACTCTTTCAAAACTCTTTTCCTCTTCACCAATCCTACTGATGTTCTTCGTGCGGTGAAAGGCGGTATCCCGTTTAAATCCGTCAATCTCGGCGGCAAATGCTTTAAAGACGGAGATACTATGGTTTCTCAGGCTGTTGCGTTGAATGCTGAAGACGTAAAAGCCATTAAAGAACTCGTCGATATGGGTATCGAAGTTGAAATCCGCAAACTTGTCAACGATACCAAAATTGACGCTATGGAAGCTATTAAAGCTAAAGGTCTTGCTTAATGTCAGTTTATAACTAAAAGTTAGGAATGAGGATTGGAAGTAAAATTCCTAATTCCTCACTCCTAATTCCACATTGTTCAGGAGGTGTTTTTTGTGGAACTTTTATTACTGTTTATCGTCGCGGCGATAGCAGGTATGGGTTCAGTTTTGGACGAAGCTCAATTTCATCGTCCGTTAATTGCCTGTACTTTAACAGGACTTGTTCTTGGTGATATGACAACAGGAATTATTCTCGGTGGTACATTGGAAATGCTTGCACTCGGCTGGATGAACGTCGGTGCGGCTATGGCACCTGATGCGGCTTTAGCGTCAGTTGTTTCAGTTATTTTGGTTATTATCGGTCATCAAAGCATTGGTGCGGGTATTGCTCTTGCAGTTCCGCTTGCCGCTGCAGGTCAGGTTCTTACAATTTTTGTTCGTACAATTACAGTTTTCTTCCAGCATTTAGCCGATAAATATGCTGATGAAGGAAATATGCGTGCTATTGAATTATGTCACGCCGCAGGTCTTATTCTTCAGGCTCTCCGCGTTGCACTGCCCGCAGTTGCCATTGCTATGGTTGCAGGTACAGACACAGTTAATAATGCTCTTAACTCCATTCCGGAAGTTATCACACGCGGCTTGCAGGTAGCAGGCGGATTTATCGTTGTTGTCGGTTATGCTATGGTTATCAACATGATGAACGCTCAGAAACTCATGGTTTATTTCTTCTTCGGTTTCTTGATTGCAGTTTTCACAGATGTCAACTTGATTGGTTTCGGTGCTATCGGTGCTATTTGTGCATACTTCCACATTCAGGGCATGAAGAAAGATATTGCTATTGAAGAGGCTGCCAAAACTGGCGGCGGTAAGGTCGAAGGCGACGACATCGACGATTCAGAGTTAATGTAAGGAAGGAGTGAGTTTAATGGCAGAAAAAAAAGTTACTAAAAATGATTTGTTTTGGACTTTTGTCAGATCAAATTTCCTGCTCGGCTCCTTCAACTTTGAGCGTATGCAGGCTATCGGATTCTGCGTTTCAATGATGCCGATTTTAAAAAGAGTTTACGGGGACAGACCTGACGAACTCAAAGCGGCTTTGAAACGTCACTTGGAGTTTTTTAACACTCAACCTTTTGTCGCGGCGGCGATTATGGGTATTATCGGTGCTATGGAAGAAAAAAGAGCAAACGGAGCTGACATCAGTTCTGCAACTCTTTCAGGTGTTAAAGTCGGTTTAATCGGACCTCTTGCCGGTGTCGGTGATCCTATCTTCTGGGGAACAGTTCGCCCGGTTCTTGCGGCTCTCGGTGCAGGTATTGCACTTACAGGTTCAATTCTCGGACCGTTGATTTTCTTTATCGGCTTCAATATTATTCGTCTTGCGACCCACTGGTATGGCGTACAATATGGCTATGATAAAGGTACTGAACTCGTCGAAAATATCGGCGGTAATGAAATGCACTTCTTGACAGAGGGTGCATCTGTTCTCGGTCTTTTGGTTATGGGTGCATTGGTTGCTAAATGGACAACCGTTAATATGCCGCTCGTAATTTCTGAATATGATAATGCTATGGGCGAACATGTTGTCACAACTCTTCAGTCAATTCTTGACAGCTTAATGCCCGGTATTGTTCCGCTTTTGATGACATTCGTTTGCATGTGGCTTTTGAAACGTGGCATGAATCCGTTGGTTGTCATTCTCGGACTTTTTGCACTCGGCATTATCGGCTATGCAGTCGGTTTGTTTGCGTGATTTAACCTAATCGAAATTTAATTTTTTAACGTCACAAGAAAAATTTTTAGCCCTTAAACGGGGCTTTTTTTTTCGGAAAAATTTTCTTTGAAGTTGTTTTTAAAACTTTTTTAGTTTAAAATCAGAAAAAAAATTTTGGGAGGTCGTAGAAATGAACACTCAAATTGTATTCTCGGATATTGACGGAACTTTTTTGACAAATAATCATGAAGTTACAGAAAAAACTTCATCAGCAGTAAAAAAACTTCTTGAAAAAAATATTCCGTTTGTTTTGGTTTCTGCCCGCATGCCTGAGGCAATTTATCCCATTACTGAAAAAATCGGTGTGAAAATTCCGATTATCAGTTACAGTGGCGGACTTGTTTTGACTGAGGACGAAAAAATTTTGTACGACAAAAAAATTTCTGCTGAAGAAACTGAAAAAATTTTGGCTGAAATTTCTGCGGGCTGGTCTGATGTCACTGTCAATTATTATTCGGGTCGAAAATGGTTTGTTCGCGACGTAAACGACAAAAGAGTTATTCGCGAAATGAATATTACAAGTGCGACTGCTGAAAATGCCGACTTTGAAAAACTTCTTGAAAAAAATATTCTGCCGAATAAAATTTTGATAATGACAGAACCGCCGATTTGTGAAGAAATGGAAAAAGAACTCGGCAAAAAATTTGAAAATTTGAATGTTGTCCGCTCCTCAAAAATTCTTCTGGAAATTATGGATAAAACTGTTTCAAAAGCTACGGGAATTGAAATTTTGTTGAAACATTATAATTTTTCAGCTGAAAATACTGTCGGATTCGGCGACAATTATAACGATGTTGAAATGTTGAAATATATCGGCTGTGGAGTTGCGATGGGAAATGCTCCCGATGACGTGAAAAAAATTGCGAAAGAAATTACAACTTCAAATGAAGAGGACGGAATTTATAATTTTCTTGCAGAAAAAAATTTACTATAACTAAAAAAATTTTTTGTTATAATGCACTTTAATACACAGAAAAATTTTTCAACGAGAAATGTTTTCAGGGAGGCTTTCATCATGTTGCGGAAATTTTTGAAAATATCGCCGCAAAAAGGACAAGTTATAGTTTTTTATGCTCTTGTTGTTCCGTTATTGTTTTGTTTTGTTGGAGCGGCGGCGGATTTCGGCTGGCTGTATTTCAATCAGTCCAGACTTCAAAACGCGGCTGATGCAGCAGTTAATGCCGGTGTAAAAGAATTACTTAAAAAAGATCAGTCTTTGTCAGATTACACCTACACAACTTTTGTCGCCAATTCTGAAGAAGGTCTGCAAGGTCTTATTGATTCGCAAGTAATTTCTTCAAGGGACACCACAAAAGGCGATAAAGTTGCCAAAAATTATGTCATAAAAAATTTATCAAAAAATAATGATTTGTCGGACAGCTGGAACAACAATGCGGACGTTACATTTAAAACAATACTTTATGGCAGCGACGAGGACGACTATCAAGCACTTTATTATACAGTCATTCTTGAAGAAAAATTTAAACATTTGTTCGGAGTGCTGGAGGCTTTCGGACTTGGCGACTTACATACAAAAGCTGTGGCAGTTGCAAAAATTACTCATAATATGCAACGTCTTCCTGATGACGGCGGTGGCGACAGTGGCGACGGAAATAAAAGTTATCCGCATGGACCTTCCCTCTATGATCAGATGAAAGCCATTGAAGAGGCTGAAACTTATGCAGACTGGGACATCATTAAAGAATATTACGACAATCGTGAAAATTTAGCCTCATTTCCGATTTCTGTAAGTTCATCTCGTTATGCTGCTGATGCTCGAAGTGTTATAACGGCAGGACAATATTACGAGAAGGGAAATTTTTTCCGCACAGAAGTTGCTACTTTGAAGGGAATAGGATTTTATAATCCCGGCGGAAATTATCACAATCGCGGTTATCTTAGGGAAGAACCGAAAGTAAATCAATTTTTGCTGGACGATTTATTTGTTGACTTCCGCTCAGATATTAGCGACGGATCAATAAAATACGACTGGGATATTTATAAAAGACTTAGTAATGGTGCTTACAAATGGGATTATGGCGACCCTGTAAGCAGTGAATATGATAAATACTCTTTCAGAATTCATTACATGATCAATATTGACAAAGTTTATCCTGTTCGTGACGGCAGAGAGGCTCCCGACCCGCTTTATGCAAGAATTGAGAGCGAGCCAATGACCAGTGCAAGGAAACCTGTTAGAAGTGACAGAAGTTCCGTTCGACAAATTATCATAAACGTTAATGTTGACAACACAAACGAAAAAACTGATCGACCAATAATTTTTTTCTATGAAGGGCCGGAAGCATATGTCAGCAGACATTCAGAGCCGATTATCTTGAATTTGAATCATGATTTTCGAGGAGTTATTTTCGCACCGGTAAGTTATGTAGCGATAAACGGCAACGGTCATAATTTTGAAGGATTCGTCGTGGCAGAAAAATATGTCAGGCTTAAAACGGCAGACGATTACACTGAAGTTACTTACAAAAACGAAACTCATTATGTAAATTTCAGCGATCTTACAGATACAAAAATTTCCAATGATGATTTACAAGTAAATTATAAAGGCACAACTTGTTATGTTCCGAAAAAGAAACTTTATTCACTTGTCACGCAAGAAAAAAATGTAATAAAAGAGCCGACAGCCTCAAGCAAAACTTATGAAGTTTTCCCGATGATTATTGACGGTTGCGGAAATGTTCAATATACAGATGAAGTTTCGGCATCTGAAGACCTTGCAACAGGTGCAAAGCCTAACGACCCTGATTCTGTATTCGGCGACGATAAAACTTTTTCGGGCGATCCGTTTAATCTTGCGTCATCAACATATAATTCTTTCCTTCAAGTCGGCTTAGTAAACTATACCTATCTTGACGGCGGCTCTATTGATAATCTCTTCACTACTCCTAGATCTAAACACGTTGACTAAAATTTTAACTTAATGCAGGAATGTAAATATTTTTTAAAGAATAAATCGCAAAGTTTAAACTTCAGCGATTTATTTTTTTATTGGAGATGATCTCATGAACTTACAGAAAAAAGCGGTTATCGGTTTTAACGCCTGTATAATCTTGGCGTGTGTTGTAATCGGAATTTTAGGTTACAAAAGTGCGGCGGGCGGTTTTGCAGTTTCCCTGCAATTAAAAGCCCAATCAAATGTAAAATCTGTTGTCGAAATTTTGGACGGTAAATATCCCGGTGATTGGATTATAAAGGACAATCAGCTTTACAAGGGCGAAAACCTTATCAACGGAAATGAGCATATTGTAGATTTTTTAAGCGAAGTTTGTGAAGGACACGTTACAATTTTTCAAAATGATACCCGTGTTTCAACGACGGTTAAAGGTGAAAGCGGACAACGTTCTATAGGTACAAAGGCATCTGAAAAAATTATCGCGGAAGTTTTGACGGCAGGAAAATTTTATAAAGGTTCTGCGGAAGTTGTCGGAAAAAATTATCAATGTGCATATTCACCGATTAAAGACAACGGCGGAAAAATTATCGGAATGATTTTTGTCGGACTGCCTGAGAGTTCTTTGGATCACATTCAAAATAATTTAATTTTTTCAATCGTCGTGACTATCTTGGTAATAATCTTGGTGATGGGTTTCGTTTCTTGGAAATTTATCGGAAAAGCGTTGGAGCCTTTGACGTATGTGATAAAAATCATGGAAGAAATTGCGGCGGGAAATTTAAGCGGAAAAAATTTAGCTGTCACCACTGATGACGAAATTGGGAATTTAGCAAAAAGTATAAACGCCATGAAGAAAAATTTACATGGACTCATCAGCGGAGTTTCAAAAACTTCTGAAAGAGTCGCCGCCTCCAGTCAAGAATTATCTGCAAGTTCTTCTCAGACAGATGAAATTATTCAGCAGGTTGCTTATAATGCAAATGAAATGACTGAAGGTGCAATTAAACAAAGCAATACTGTAAACGATCTTCAAAAAACTGTTGACAATATGCGTGAAAAAATGCATGAACTTCATGCCAGTGCAAAAGAAATGGGAGAACTTGCAAAAGTCAGTCAAGAAAAAGCATTGGACGGAAAAGAAAAAGTTTCTTTCGCAATACAGCAGATTCAACAAATTGCAAAACAATCTCAAGCATCTGCGGAAGTCGTTGACAATCTCGGAAAACGTTCAAAAGAAATTGAAACTATTGTTGATACAATTTCTGCCATAGCGGAGCAGACAAATTTGCTTGCTTTAAATGCGGCGATTGAGGCGGCTCGTGCAGGTGAACATGGGAGAGGTTTTGCAGTTGTATCAGATGAAGTCAGAAAACTTGCCGAACAATCCGGACTTGCCGCAAAAAATATTTCTGAACTCATTCAAAGTATTTTAGATGATACGGATTCTGCAATTAAATCAATGGAACTCGGACAGGCAGGAGTTAAAGAAGGTTCTGCATCGGTTGCGGCAACGGGTGAAGCATTTGCGGCGATTGAAACGCAAGTTGAAAATCTTACTGAAAATATTCAGCGTTCAGTTGCTTATATTGAGTCGGTGAACACTGCCAGCCACGAAATTTCTGACGCGATGGAAATTTTGCAGGAGATCAGCAAAAATTCAACAGAAGAAATTCACAGTGTTTCTGCCGCGACTGAAGAAGGTTCGACGGCAATCAGTGAAATGTCGGAGGCTTGCAATAAACTTGCGGAACTTGCTCAAGACATGCAGAATGAAGTAAAAAAATTTAGAATGTGAAAATTTGGTTGAAAATTTTTCTTATGCTTTTCAATTCCGTTTTAAAAGGGTATAATTCCAAAATTAAAAATTTTATTACCATTTGGAAGGAGTGCAGAAATTTTCATGGATAATACGACGATAGCGGTAGCAATTTTTATAGCCGCTTACGCACTGATAATTTCTGAAAAAGTTCACAGAACGATAGTCGGAATTTTTGGTGCAATGCTGATGATTCTTGCGGGAATAATTTCACAAGAAACAGCAATTCATCATATTGATTTTAACACGCTCGGACTTTTAATGGGCATGATGATAATTGTTAATATCACCAGCGAAACCGGGCTTTTTAATTTTCTTGCGATTTGGTCGGCAAAAAAAGTTAAAGCCCACCCCGCAAAACTTCTAATTGCTTTAAGTCTGTTGACTGCGGTTTGCTCGGCACTTTTGGACAATGTAACGACAGTTTTATTAACTGTTCCGATAACTTTCAACATTGCCGCACAGTTAAAAGTTGACGTGAAACCTTTTTTGATGGCACAAATTATCAGCTCAAATATCGGAGGTACTGCAACTTTAGTTGGTGACCCGCCGAATATCATGATAGGCTCTTCAGTCGGATTAAATTTCATGGACTTTATTTTTAATTTGACTTTGCCCGCGATAATAATTTTCGTTGTAACCGTCGCGATAATGTTGTTGCTGTACAAATCAAAACTTCACACGCAGGTTGAACTTCAAGATAAAGTCATGAGATTGGACGAAAAAAGCCAGATAACTGACTTCAAACTGCTGAGAAAATGCTTGTTCGTTTTGGGCGTAACAATGACGCTTTTCATACTACATGGAACTTTGCATTTGGAAACAGCAACGGCGGCACTTACGGGAGCGGGACTTTTGCTTTTGATAACTTACTCGCATAATGAGTCAATGATTGCAAAAGTTTTAAGCAAAATTGAATGGCTTGCAATATTTTTCTTCGCGGGACTTTTCGTTTTGGTCGGTGCGTTGGTTGAAACGGGAGTTATAAAAATGTTGGCGGCTGAGGCCATCGAAATTACAAACGGTTCAGTTAATGCAACTGCAATGATAATTCTTTGGATGAGTGCAATTGCCTCTGCGTTTATTGATAACATTCCGTTCGTTGCAACAATGATTCCGTTAATTAAAGACATGGGAGCAATGGGACTTACAAACTTGGAGCCGATGTGGTGGAGTTTGGCACTCGGTGCCTGTCTTGGAGGAAACGGAACTTTAATCGGGGCAAGTGCAAATGTTGTTGTTGCGTCAATGGCTGCTCAACGCGGAAAACCAATTTCGTTTATAAGTTTCATGAAAACAGCTTTCCCGCTGATGATTCTTTCAATAATTATTTCAACGGCTTATGTTTATATTCGTTACCTGTAAAAAAAATTTTGCAGTCTGACATAAAAAAAGAATACAAATAAAAAAAGCTCTTCCAAATTTTTTGGAGGAGCTTTTTTGGTTGATTTATTTTTTTGTTTCGTTGAGTCTGAAAGCCAACATTGTAATGTCATCTGATTGTTCAGCCTCTCCGACATGTTTCGCAACATCTGCACGGACAGATTTTAAAAGGTCTTTCAAAGGTTGTCTGCAGTCAACTTCATTCATGAAACTAAGAAGTTTTTCGGAAGTATATTCTTCGTGATTTATATTCATTGCCTCATTTACTCCGTCGGTGTAAGTGAAAATTAAATCGCCGGGATCAAGATAAATTTCCTGCTGTTTAAAATTCATGCCGTCCATTCCGCCGAGTACAAAATTTTTCTTGACGTTCAAATATTCGCAACGATTTTCTTTCGCGTGATAAATTATCGGTGGATTGTGTCCGCCGTTGACATAAGTGAATTTTCCTGTAGAAATTTCCAGCACTCCGAAAAATACTGTAACAAACATCATTTCATCATTTCCGCTGCAAAGTTGATCATTTGCACAAGAAATTACTGCAGAAAAATCATCAGGCTTGGTCGCAAAAGTTGCAAAGTTTTTCAGAACAGTTTTAGAAACGACCATGAACAATGATGCTGGAACACCTTTTCCAGAAACGTCAGCGATTGTTATAACCAAGTGATCTTCATCAAGCATATAAAAATCGTAAAAATCTCCGCCAACTTCTTTAGCCGCACTCATTCTGGCGTAAATTTCAAAATCTTTTCGATTGAAATCAAAATTACGCGGCAACATACTTTGTTGAATATCTTTTGCAACGTTTAATTCTGTGGCGATTCTTTCTTTTTCGGCAGTGATTTTTTTCAAATCATTCATCTGTGTTTTAAGTTCGTCTGTCATCGCATTGAAACAAATTGCAAGATGTTCAATTTCGTTGCCTGTATTGACTTCAATTTTTTTATCAAGATTTCCGCTTGAAATTTCGCGTACTCCGTCGGATAAAATATGCAGAGGTCTTACAAGTTTATCAGATAAATTTCTTCCGATATAAGTCACGGCAAAAAGCAAAATCAAAACTCCGAACGCCATAGAAATCATTGTATAAAAAATATGGCGATTAAGTTTTGAGATATTTTCTATAGTCAAATTTTCTATAATCGTGGCATTTTTTGCAACAGGCGCATTAACTTTTTCCTGCTCAAAAGCCGCCGCAAAAGTCCAATTCATATTTTCTACCGGTGCATACGCTATAAAATAATTTTTTCCGTCAATTTCATCTTTTATTAAACCTTGCCCGCTGAATTTAAATTTTGACTCCGTACCAAATTCAAAATTATTCTTCGACGATAAAATAATTCTGTTTTGATCGTCAACCACAAAACAAAATCCGTCTTCGCCAAAATCAGCTTCCTGCACTATAGCATTTATACGTTCCAATGACGCTTGAGCACCGACAACTCCCAAAATTTCTCCGCTCGCATCAGTAAACGGCACTGAACAAAATACACCTAATTTTTTGCTGAAAATAAATTGTCTTACTTTGCTAAAAACCATTTTATTTTCTGCAACTGCCAACTTATACCAATCACTTGCTACCGCATCATAAATTACCGGTGAAGGTTTGAAAGTTTCGGGACTTTTTTTTCTGTCATCATCTGCGGAAATTATAAAATTATTTTTCGACGCAACAAATACCGAATCTATCATGGAATTAAATTCAGCATCGCGAATCAAAAAATCTTTTATGCTTGTATACATAGCAATTTCATTCGCAAATTGAGTGCTGTTAAAATTTTCAGAGTGCTGAATATAAAAATTTATTTTGCCTGCCTGAATTTGCCCCGAATCGTCTAAACTTTGAGGAAGAAAATTTTCAGGGTGCAGATAAATGTCATGCATTTGAACGGCAATCATTTCAACATCATGTGCAAAATCATTCATTCTGTGTCGAATATCAACAGCTTTATCAGCGGCAATTTCGATTAGTTCAGATTTTTTTTGTGCTTCCAAAATTTCCGAACTGTTTCTAGATGCCTGTTCACCGATATTTGAACTGACTTCAATCGAGTCGGATTTTATATTTAACATTCCGTACAGAGCAATACCGCCGGTTATAAATAATGTTATCAAACTGCAAGACATAACAAGATACAAAACTTGTTTTCTTATTCCCATATTGCCGATTTTCAAAGTTCACGCCTCCCCTTTACAATAATAGAAAAAGTTTACCCGCTTAAAATTTTTCTGTCAATGTTTTGTTGAAAACAACACGGGAGTTTCATAAATTACTTGTTGTGCCAGTCAAATAATTTTCTTGAATTATGTAGTAAAGCGGTTTTTAGAATTTTATCGTTCGAGGCAGTATCGAATTGGAAAACCGCATAGTTTCAAGATATTGGCTGGCACAAAGGGATATCATATTGAGTTTGCTTTTAATTGAAAAAAGTTTCTGAAAAACTCAACTTCAAAATTATTTGACAGATTATTTGACAATATATAAAATAGCACGGTACGTTTGGTACGACTAAAAAATATTTTTGTGTTGAAATAATTGATGCAGTGATAAATTTGCGGAGGACGTACAAAAAATTTAAAAGTCCTCTTAGTTGGTTCGTAAAAATTTTTTTCGGATATAGATTCATGGAATTTAATAATTTTTTTTATTGCCCTTTGCAGTTTAAAAATTTTTAATCTGCGTCAACCAATCTGCACAGCGTTAGTTTTTTTATTATTCAAAATGAGGGGGTGAAGAAAATAGTTGTTACCATTGCAGTTTTTGTAATTGCGGCGGTTCTCGGCTGTGTCGGAGGATATACTGCCAGGAAACAGACCGCCGAAAAACAAATCGGATCTGCTGAAGAAGAAGCTCGGAGAATTGTAGACGATGCACGGGAAAAAAGTCAGGCTGAAAAAAAAGCCGCTGTTCTTGAGGCAAAAGAAGAAATTCACCAAATGCGGCAAGAACTCGACAAGGATACAAAAGAACGCCGAAACGAATTATCCCGCCAAGAAAGACGCGTTGTTCAAAAAGAAGAAAATCTTGACAGAAAAATGGATTCTCTTGAAAAAAAAGAAGTCATGCTTTCAAAAAAGGAAACTCGGCTTAATGAGTCGCAAGCTCGTCTTGATGAAATGCAGGCAAGGGAAGATGCCGAACTGGAAAGAATCGCAGCACTTTCCAGAGAAGAGGCAAGAACTATTTTAATGAATGAAGTTGAGGAAGAATTAAAACGCGACAAGGCTGTAAAAATCAAAGAGTATGAGGCACAGATAAAAGACGAGGCTGACAAAAAAGCTCGGGACATTATCAGCATGGCAATTCAGAGATCTGCGGCGGATCATGTTGCTGAAACTACAGTTACTGTCGTAAATCTTCCAAGCGACGACATGAAAGGCAGAATTATCGGACGCGAAGGAAGAAATATTCGTACGCTGGAAATGCTCACGGGAATTGATTTAATAATCGACGACACACCCGAAGCAGTTCTTCTTTCCGGTTTTGATTCCGTACGCAGGGAAGTTGCCAGAGTTGCTCTTGAAAGATTGATTTCAGACGGCAGAATACATCCTGCACGAATTGAAGAAATGGTTGAAAAAGCCCAACGCGAAGTTGAAAGCCGAATGAAAGAAAACGGAGAACAGGCAACTTTTAAAGTCGGAGTGCATGGAATACATCCGGAACTTGTAAAACTTCTCGGACGTTTGAAATACCGCACAAGTTACGGACAAAATGTTTTGAATCACTCGATAGAAGTTGCGACGCTTGCGGGAATTATGGCAAGTGAACTCGGAGTTGACGTAAATCTTGCAAAACGTGCAGGACTTCTTCACGACATAGGAAAAGCCGTAGATCATGAAGTTGAAGGACCGCATGTCACAATCGGTGCAGACTTGGCGAAACGTTACCGCGAAAACAAAAATGTTGTAAACGCCATCGCCGCTCATCATGGCGACGTTGAACCTTTAACTGTTGAGGCGGTTTTGGTTGCGGCGGCTGATGCAGTTTCTGCGGCAAGACCCGGTGCACGTCGTGAAAGTCTTGAAATGTACTTGAAACGCTTGAAAATGCTTGAAGATATTGCTGAATCATTTGAAGGCGTTGAAAGATGTTTTGCAATTCAGGCAGGCAGAGAAGTTCGCGTTATGGTCAAGCCCGACAAAGTTGACGACTTGGAGGCTGTTACTCTGGCTCATGAAATTGTCAAGAAAATTGAAAAGGATTTGGATTATCCCGGACAAGTCAAAGCTACAATTATTCGTGAAACAAGAGTTGTCGATTATGCAAAATAAAAAAAATAATTGTTGACAGAATACAAACTTTTTTGATTTAATAGAGAAAATTTTTGAAAGGCGAGGTTGTTTAAAATATCCTCGCTTTTTAAAATTAGACTATAGAACTTTTATGGGGGGGTTCAAGGTATGTTCGATTTTTTGAAGAGAGAAAAAAAACCGAATCCCGATGCTACACGGCTTTTGGCATCAATTTTAGTAGTTTATCCGACAATTCAATCGGTGACTTATGAATCTAAGGACGGTATGCTTGAGCTTTCCTTTGCCCTTAACGGAAAATTTTCTCACAATGATTTTGAGGACTTCTTAAAATACGTTGCAGAATCCGTAGAGGCTTATCATCATATTGAAAACTTGGGCGGAGCGACGATTGAATTGAATGTTGAAGGAGTTTTCGGAACATATTTTTTAAATGTTCGGAGAGATATGGCAACTTTGACATGCGGAGAACTTTCGCTTTTAACGGAACTTGCATCAAATTATTTCGGCGATAAACTTATTGAAGATTACGGCGGAATACCTGACGAAGATTATATGATAGCACAGGCTGATTTTCTTGAACAAAGTTTGAACAATACAAGACAACTCAGAGTTGACGGAAAACTTGTAGGAGTTCGCGAACAAGAAAGAGTTGTAGTTTATTCTCGGTGAATTGAAAATTTTTTCGATAAATATTTTTTTGACATTCAAGCCGACAAAATTTTTTTCGGCGTGAATTATTTTTTTGTTTTCAATTTGGAGGAAAATTTTTTTGAGAATTTTAATGACCGGCGATGTTTTCGGGCGGACAGGTCGACGGGCTTTCGCAGAACACACCGCAAAATTAAAAAAAGAAAAAAATATTGATATGGTTGTCGTGAACGGAGAAAACGCGGCACATGGAAAAGGCTTAACTCTTCCTACTCTCAACGCACTTTACAGCGGCGGTGCTGACGTTGTAACGACAGGAAATCATATCTGGGACAAAAAAGATGTTCTGGCTTTTATAGATCAAGAACCTTTTTTACTTCGTCCCGCAAATTATCCCGCCAACACTCCCGGCAAAGGTTTTTGTATTTTTCCGTACAAAGCAAAAAATATCGGAGTGATAAATTTACAGGGCAGAGTTTTCATGAATTCTTTAGACTGTCCGTTTTCCTGTGCATCAGAAATTTTAAAAGAAATTCAGCGGGAATGTGATATTATTCTTGTAGATTTTCATGCTGAGGCTACGAGTGAAAAAATGGCTCTTGCTTATTTTCTTGACGGAAAAATTACTGCACTTGTCGGCACTCATACTCATGTACAAACCGCAGATGAAAAAATTCTTCCGAACGGTACGGCTTATATAACTGACTTGGGAATGACCGGACCAATTAACTCAATTATCGGAGTTCAGCCCGATTCCGTTGTCGAGCAGTTCACCACCTGCATATTGAAAAAATTTGAACCTGCGGAAGGTGCATGCGTTTACTGCGGCTTGATAATCGAAGTTGATGACAAAACCAACCGTGCAGTAAAAGTTGAGCGAATTCAAATTACCGAAAAATAAACTTACAAGAAATGTTACAAGGATATTTCTATTCAACAAAAAAGTGAAGGATTTCAGATAACTTTGCAGAATACATAGGCGTTTAGCTTTAAAAAAATATAGTACTGTTTGAAAGGAGTACCGATTATGGAAGTTCTAAAGGTTTCTGCGAAATCAAATCCCAATTCGGTGGCAGGTGCTTTGGCGGGAGTTATCCGCGAAAATGGAGTGGCGGAGATGCAGGCGATAGGTGCGGGAGCATTGAATCAGGCAGTTAAAGCCGTAGCTATCGCAAGAGGTTTTGTCGCTCCTCATGGTGTAGATCTTATTTGTATTCCCGCATTTACTGATATTGAAATTGACGGCAGCGAGCGTACGGCAATTAAATTGATTGTTGAACCCCGCTGAATATCTTTCAACTTTTTTGGAATCATAAATTAGAGAAGAGGCAAAGTTCATGGCAAGCGATCTGCACACGCATACAATTTTTTCGGACGGAAGTTTTTCCCCCGAAGAACTTGTTGCAGAAGCAAAAAAAGTCGGACTAAATTATCTTGCAGTAACGGATCATGATACCGTTGACGGCGTAAAATATCTATATGAAAACGGACTTTACTCTGATAAGAGCATTAAACTAATTACCGGAATTGAGTTCAGTGCATTAAATTCTGAACATGATATTCACATTATCGGCTACGATATTGATATTTATGACGGCGGACTTTCTGAAATGGTAAATGATATTGCCGAATCACGCTGGGAAAGATTCAGCAAAATTATTGAAAATCTTCAAAAAGAAAAGTTTAATATCCGCGAAACAGACGTTTTAAAAACTGCGGGCGACAGTAAATCTATCGGAAGATTTCACATAGCAAAAACTTTGGTGAAAATGGGAGCATTTAAAACTGTCCGCGAAGTTTTTGACAAAATGCTGTCAAAAGGAAGACCTGCATATGCACCGAGATATTTTCCGGAAATTAACGAAATTGTTGAAGTGATACACAACGCAGGCGGAAAAGCGATTTTGGCTCACCCGCTTTTGGTCGGCGACGATGAACTTGTAGAAAAAATTTGTCAAAAAGTTGACGGATTAGAAATTTTTTATCCCTGTCATAAAGCACAGGACGTTCAGCGATATAAAATAATGGCAGTAAAATATAATTTGGTGACGACGGGCGGAAGTGATTTTCATGGAGTCACGTCGCGTTTTGTAAATGCACTGGGAGAATTTACCGTGTCTGATGAAATTGCCAAACAATTCTATCGTTCTGGGGACGACAGGTAGAAAAATGAAAAAAATCTGCAAAAATTTTTGTAATTCAGCAGGGAAAAATTTTGAAACATAGAATATTACCGCGAAATGACTGTTTGTCATTAAATTTTAAGGGGGTTTATTCGTAATGGAAGAAAAAACTTTAATGAAAACCGATACCGGACTTGGCACAATTAAAATCGCTGATGAGGTTGTCAGCATTATTGCTGGTTTGGCGGCTACTGAGATCGATGGTATTGCCGGAATGAGTGGCGGACTTGTCGGCGGAATTGCTGAAGTACTCGGCAGAAAAAATTTCTCCAAAGGCGTTAAAGTCGAAGTCGGCGAACGCGAGGCAGCTATTGACCTTTATATCATTGTCAAATACGGTGTTCGTATTCCTGATGTTGCACTTGCCGCACAGGAAAATATTAAACGTGCTATCGAAACCATGACGGGACTTTCTGTTGTTGAAGTCAATGTAAATGTTCAGGGCGTACACTTCCCCGAAGAGGAAGTACAGGAAGAAGAAATCCGCGTCCACTAAGACTTCGTAGGATTTGGGATAAAGGCAGCAAAGTGTTTTTCCTGAGTCCTTTATCCTAAATTTCCAACGAAGGAGGAATTTTTAATGGGGATAATAAGCCGCCTGTTATTATTTTTGTATGTTCTTGCAGTGATGGCTGTATCGGCGGTATGCGGCGGAGTTTGTTTAAAACTTATTCCTGCTAAAGTTTGGCAGAATGTTCTAAATGACTTAGTTACAAGAGAAGAAACTATAATGGTAATCGGTGCAATGCTGGTTGCGAGTTTGTGTCTTTTGGGCGTGGTCTTTTCAAGAAAAAAAAACATTGAGGACGAACCTGCAGACGATGTTTTGTTGCAGAAGGGCGATTCTGGGGAAGTTTTAGTTTCTCTGGAAGCCGTGATGAATGTTATAGAGCGTTCCGCACTGACTGTAAACGGAGTCCGCGAAGTTCATTCCGATGTTTATAAAGGACCGGGACCTTCGCCGATAAAAGTCAAAATGTCTGTTACTTTAAGTCAAGGATATTCTGCACCGGCGGTAAGTTCAAAAATAACTTCTGTAGTCAATGACGCTTTAAGAGTTGCCTTTGAATTTACAGACGTGCCGATAAAATTGAAAGTTAAAGAAATTACCAATGCTGTGGCAGAGCGTGGAAAACGCGTTGTTTAGGTGGTGTAGCTGATGCTGGATAGATTTAAAAATTTATTTGGGAAGGATCTTCCTAAAACTCTTAAAAAAAATTTCCGCACTATTCGTACCGGCAATTCTTTCACGCTGAAAAATACTGATTACGGAAAAATCAATGTCGAATGTGATTTAATTCGCAGATATGTAGAACGTGCGGCGGCAGAAGTAAACGGTATTCACGAAGTCAGTGCGATTGTTGAGCCGCCTGTGGAAAATGATGCTCTTGCCGTCAGGTTTTCTCTTTCGCTCGGGCATGGTCATTCTGCACAGAGCGTCAGTGCTGATTTGGTCAAAGCCGTCAAAAAAGTTTTGGAAGATGTTTTTCAAATAGTTGACGTGGGAATTTATTTGAAAGTAGTCGGAATCGCCCAGCTTTCCGATAAAAAGCCGGGTCGGCGTGTTCGTTAGGCGGTGAAAATTTATGTGGGAAGAAGTAAAAATTTTTATCTCAAAATTTTTCGCACAACATACGAACCGTAAAATTGGTTTTATCGGAGGAGTTTTAGTCGGTGCGGCTGTCTGGCTGTTTGGATTTTTCCCTACGCTGTTCGCCTTTTTCTGCGGAGTTATCGGGCTGTATATCGGCTCGCGTTTTGATGAAGGCGATGATTTGATTGACAGAACCTTGAAGGCTCTCGATAAAAATCTGCCGGAAAAAGTCCGTCAATGGAAATTTAAATTTTAGGAGAAAAATTTTAGATGAGTCTGATATTAGCAAGAGAAGCGGCTTTTAAGGCGATTTTCCAGTTGGATTTTTGTCAAGAGCTTAAAGACGAATTTGAAGATTATGAGAATCTTGCCATTCAAAATGTTGTTGAAGAATTTCCACAGCTGACTGAAAACAATTTAGTCATTTTGGAAAGAAACGTCAAAGGCACTATGGCACATCTTGAAGAAATTGATGAGATTATACAGAAGAATTTAAAAAAGGGCTGGACACTCAAAAGGCTTGCGACGGCAGACAGAAATATTTTGAGGCTTGCCGTGTATGAGATGAAATTTGCCGAAGAAAAACTTTCTGCAGGTATTGCCATAAATGAGGCTGTAAATCTTGCAAAAAAATACGGTACTGATAATTCAGGAAAGTTTGTAAACGGTATTCTTGATGCAGTTTCAAAATAAAAAAAGTTTTACCGCCGGACGTTATGTCCGGTTTTTTTGTTGTCGTTTTATAGAATGAACATTATCCAAGAATGTTTAATTAAGATTATGACACAAAATTTTTTCTGTGTTATAATTTCAGCGAAAGAATTTTTCAAAAAAATATTTTTAAGGAGAGAGTTTGTTGACTGAAAAAAATGTTTTCGATACTTTAAAAGAACGTGGGTTTATTGCACAGTGTACTGATGAAGAAGTTGTAAGAAAAATGCTCGGAGAAAAATCCGTAACTTTTTATATTGGTTTTGATCCGACTGCTGACAGTTTGCACGCGGGGCATTTTATTGCACTCATGGTTATGGCTCACATGCAGAGAGCAGGTCACCGCCCTATTGCTTTAGTCGGAGGCGGCACCGGAACTATCGGAGATCCTTCAGGGCGTTCAGATTTGAGAAAAGTTTTGACAGATGAAATAATTCATCATAACTGCGAATGTTTTAAAAAACAAATTTCAAGATTCATAGATTTTTCTGACGGCAAGGCTTTGATGGTGAATAACGGCGACTGGCTTAGAAAATTAAATTATATTGATTTACTTCGCGAAGTCGGACATCATTTCACGGTCAACAGAATGTTGGCGGCAGAATGTTACAAACAACGCTGGGAAAAAGGTTTGACTTTCCTTGAATTTAATTACATGGTCATGCAGGCTTATGACTTCTACAAACTTAACAAAGATTACAACTGCGAAATGGAACTCGGCGGCGATGATCAATGGTCAAATATTATTGCGGGCGTTGAACTTGTTCGCAGAAAAACAGGCAAAAATGTTTTCGGCTTGACGAATAAACTTTTGACGAAAAGCGACGGAACAAAAATGGGAAAAACTGCTGGCGGAGCATTGTGGCTTGACGCTGAAAAAGTTTCCCCGTACGATTTTTATCAGTATTGGAGAAATGTTGATGACGCTGACGTTAAAACCTGCCTTTCTCTTTTAACTTTCCTGCCTATGGAAGAAGTAAACAGACTTTCAAATTTGAAAGATTCTGCGATTAATGAGGCTAAAAAAATTCTTGCGTACGAAGTAACGAAACTTGTTCACGGAGAAGAGGCGGCAAAATCTGCAGAAAAATCCGCCGCAGAAATTTTTAGCGGACAGAGTTCCGAAAATATGCCGACTGTTGAAATTTCTGATGCGATTGGTAAAAAACTTTTGGACGTTCTTGCCGTTGCTAAAATTATTGAATCGAAGGCAGAAGGTCGCAGGTTAATTTCTCAAAACGGTTTGTCACTTAACGACGAAAAAATTTCTGACGCTGATTTTGTTTTGTCTGAAAAAGATTTTGAAAATAATTCTGCCGTGATTCGCAAAGGCAAAAAGAAATTTTATAAACTTGTGCTTGCGTAAAGTTTAATAAAAAAAAACGAACAAAAAAATCTCAACTTCGGTTGAGATTTTTTTTTACAAACTAAAAAAAATTTTTTAGAGTAATTTTTACTCGCTCATCTTTTCTGCTTTTTCAATCGTATCATTCCAACGCTTTTCAAAATCACTGTACAAATATAATCCGTCCTCGTTAGCCGTCAACCCTTTGAACTTCAAATAAAAAATTTGTGGAGGATTTTCAAGGGAAAGTATTTCTAAATTTTTAATTTGCTCGGAATTTTGATAAGCAAGATAAACTTTTGCATATTCCTTACCGTCCGTGCCGATTCTTTTTTCGACAACAAATTTCACGCCAATCGGAATTTTTCTTTCAATGGTATTCGGCAGTGAAAATCTTTCAACACCAAGAGCAGTCAACATCGACATGACATTTGTATCATGTCCGCAGACAAAAGTAAATTTTCTGCCGTCAACAGAATTTTCTTGCCGTAAAAATTTCAGCATAGGCTTTGCAAAACTCACAGCAATCGAAGGAGTTCCGCAAACTGTTTCAATCGCAAAATCATGAATATTTTTAACGCCGTCCCACTGTTCGGGCGTAATTTTTTTTCCGAAAATAAAATTATTTGTTGAAGGGTCTTCATAATTTTGCATTATTAAAGTGTCGCAAATACTCGCCGCAAGTTGAACTCCGCCCTGCCAGCTTACAGACTTATTTTTTTCAATAGTAACTTTTAAATCGTCAGTCGGGAAGTGCTGAATATTTTTTTCTTTTGCGTACGGAGAGTTTTTAAAATCCAAAATACTTTCAAGTTGATTCAGCGACGGACTTAAATTTTCTGCCATATCTTGAAAATTTTTTGCGTTGTGCAGAGTAAAAATTTCGTTGAAAACTTTTTGTCGGAAATTTTCGTCGAAGTTTCCAAAATTCATATTAAAATTTTCGTCCCAACTGCCGACAGAATATTTATGCTCGACTTTAACATTTGCAACAGGCAACATTCCGCTTGAAAAATATTGTGCGGTGGCGATTGTCCTCTGAAAAGAATTTGCGTAAAATTTAAATTCATTTTCGGCGGGAATATAATTTTCGGGAATAAAATTTTCATTCTCAAGATATTTTCTGAAATATTGCCCCATTTCCGTTTCCAAAATTCCGCCGCGTGAAGTAAGTTCGCCGGGTTTTGTAGTCCACTCAATCCATTTTTGACTTGTCGAATTATACTGCGGAGAATTTTTTGCAATGAGCGGAGCTCTGACATTATGACGGCTGAAAATCAAAACTTTTTCCAGACGATATTTTTCAGCATGTGCAAAATTTACAAACGAAAAAATAATTGCGACAACCAAAAATAAATTTAAAAATTTTTTCATGAAAAAACTCCTCAAAAAATTTATAAAACGTCGGCAAAATGCGGACGAAGTTTTTTGAAACACCAAGCTCCGGCAAACATTACCACTGCCGTAAAAATCCAAAAATAAATTGTCAAATGCAAATGCTGCCAGAACCATTCTTTGTAAATAAAACTCTGGCGATAACCTTCAATCAAATAATAAGCGGGATTTAATTTTAAAATGAATTGAAATTCTTCAGGAACCATATTTAAATTCCAAAAAATCGGAGTTCCCCAAAATCCAAATTGCAAAATCATTGCCGCGAATTGTCCAACGTCACGCAAAAAAACTGTCAGCGAACTTGTCAGCCATGAAATTCCCAGCGAAAGACAAATCATCGCGAAAAAATAATAAATTATTTGCAGATTGTAAATTGAAACCGAATAACCGTAAATCGCGAACATCAAAAATAAAACTGCCACGAAAAAAATATGAACGACTAATGCCGACATAATTTTTACAATCGGCAAAAGTTCCACGCGGAAAACTATTTTTTTCACAAGAAAACTGCTTTCAATGACGGAACTTGACGCACTCAAAATACTTTCACTGATAAAAAACCATGGAAACATTCCGCAGACAAGCCACAAGATAAACGGGAAATTTGCAACGGGCATGGATTTAAATCCGACTTGAAACACAAACCAAAAAATTAAAACGGTTATTGTCGGCTGAATGAACGCCCATAAAATTCCGAGATAAGAACCCAAATATCTCTGCCGAAAATCTCTTTTCGTCATTTGCCAAAGTAATTTTCTGTTTCGGAAAATATCCAAAATCAAGGCGGTTAATGCATGCAAATATCTCATAAAATTTCTCCATTAAAAAAATTTTGTAAACTTTTCTACAAGAAATCAAAAAGCCCTGCCGTTTATTTTTTTGTTGCCATCGTTTGTGAATAATTGACTTTTTGAAAAAATTTTTATATACTGCCGATGTGTCGAACGGCACATAAAAATTTTTTAAGGGGATGTAATGGTTTCGACGGGGGTAGATGGTATTCGATAAGCGAGCACCGGGTTTCTCGAACCGGTTTAGTAAGGGAAAAATTTTGCTTTAAATATAAAAGCAGACGAAAACTACGCTTTGGCGGCTTAATGCCACCTTCGCCGGCTGACTCCTGCTGGGTCGGGTCGAAGGTCAGTGCAGGATACTGAATTTGAGTTCACCGTAAGAATTCGGGAATTTTTTTAGGTGATAGATTTTTTCAAGGTTGTCGGCGGACTTGTAAGAATTGAAATTTTTTCACCGACTGAGCTCGGAGAAAGTTGAGTAACAATATTTTCGGACAGGAGTTCGATTCTCCTCATCTCCACCAAATTTGAAAATGACAGCTTGAGTTAATTCTCAGGCTTTTTAGTTTCTCAAAAAAATTTTGTTTGTACGTTAAAGAATTCTGTATTCATGACGCATAAACTTGAAAAATTTTTTTTGCTTGCTTATAATCTGAAAATCACAAGTTGAGAGGAGAAAATTTGATGTCTAATGTAAACGAAGAGGCAATCGCCTTACATAAAAAAAATCATGGAAAATTGGAAACTGTCAGCAAAGTTCCTTTGAATTCTGCTTATGATTTAACTTTGGCTTATACTCCGGGCGTTGCGGCTCCTTGTTTGGAAATTAACAAAGACTTCGATAAAATTTATGATTATACCAATCGCGGAAATTTGGTAGCAGTCGTTACAAACGGGACTGCGGTTTTGGGACTCGGCGACATTGGAGCGGGTGCAGGACTTCCTGTTATGGAAGGAAAATCTATTTTGTTTAAAGGTTTTGCGGGCGTTGATGCAATTCCGATTTGCCTTGATACAAAAAATGTTGATGATATTGTAAAAACTATTCAGCTGATGGCTCCAAGTTTCGGCGGAATAAATCTTGAAGATATAAAAGCACCCGAATGTTTCGATATTGAACATGCTTTAAAAGAATCTGTTGACATTCCTGTTTTTCATGACGATCAGCACGGAACCGCTATAGTTGTCGGTGCGGCTTTGATTAACGCTTTAAAAGTTGTCGGCAAAAAAATTTCTGAAGTAAAAATCGTCGTCAACGGTGCAGGTGCGGCAGGAATGGCTATAACCTATTTGATTCAAAAAATGGGTGCGGAAAATATCATGCTCTGCGACTCTACAGGTGCAATTTATGAGGGACGCGGCAAAGGCATGAATCCCTACAAAGATCAAATTGCCGCCGTCACAAATTCCGAACATGAGGCAGGTCAATTAGTCGACGTAATTCACGGTGCAGATGTTTTCATCGGAGTTTCTAAAGCGGGACTTTTGACTGAAGAAATGGTCAAGATGATGAACAAAGACGCAATTATTTTGGCTATGGCAAATCCTGTTCCCGAAATTATGCCTGATATTGCGAAAAAAGCAGGTGCAAGAGTAGTCTGCACGGGCAGAAGTGATTTCCCGAATCAGGTTAATAATTTGCTGGCATTTCCCGGAATTTTCAGAGGAGCCCTTGACGTTAGAGCGACAGACATTAACGAACAAATGAAAATTGCCGCAAGTTACGCGATTGCATCTTTGATAAGTGACGAAGAACTTGACGAAGAGCATGTTATAACGACTCCTTTTGATAAGAGAGTTGCTCCGATTGTTGCGTCGGCTGTTGCGAAAGCGGCTATCGAATCTGGAGTTGCAAGAAATAAAAATATCACTCCTGAACAAGTTGCAGAACATACAAAAGAACTCTTGAACAAATAATAAAAAAATTTTCTGTGAAAATCCTCTTCAAATAAACGAAGGGGATTTTTTTTACAGGATAAAAAATTTTGCGATACATGCACTTTTTTTGATATAATCCGAAAAGTTATTTATAATTTTTCGGAGGGAATTTTCATGAGATATAAACTTTTGGCGTTGGATATGGACGGCACCACTTTAAATTCCGAAAAAAAAATCAGTCCGAAAACTGCACAGGCAATTTTTGAACTTTCAAAAAGCGGAGTACATGTCGTGCTTTCAACGGGAAGAGGGCTTGCTGAAGTTACAGACTACAAAGAAGAATTAAAATTTATGAACTACGGAATACTTGTCAGCGGCGGATATGTTTACGATTTTAAAAATTTTAAAGCTGTTTCTGCTCACCCGCTGGGAGAAAATTCGTTAATGAAATTGATTGACGCGGGACTTGAAGAAAAAGCCATGATGCACATTTTAACCGTTGATAAATCCATGATGAATCGCGAAGATATTGCACATATTGAAAATTTTCACATGGAAATTTATAAAGACATGTACGAAAGAAACACGATTGACTGCAAAGACTTTAAAAAATTTGTCCGCGAAAATCCCGATAAAATCATGAAATTCAATATGTATCACCGCGACAAAGAATCACGACAGAGAAATTTTGAACGCCTGAAAAATGAACCGCTGACTTTTTCTTATGCGGAAGAAACTGCACTTGAGGCATCTCCCAAAGGAATTACAAAAGCGTCGGGACTTCATGAACTTTGCGACTTTTTGAAAATAGATATTTCCGAAACCGTTGCGGTCGGTGACGCTCCTAATGATTTGGAAATTTTACAGGCGGCGGGAGTTGCGGCAGTCATGGGAAATGCAAAAGACGAAATAAAAAAAGTCGCCGATTTCGTAACTGATGATAATGATCATGACGGAGTTGTAAAAGTTATTGAAAAATTTTTTTAAAGAAAAATTTTCTCCTGTACTTCAAACTGAAAATACGGACGGAGAATTTTTCACAAAAGAAGAATGATCGCATTTTAAAAACGAAATAAATAAACAAGTTGCCGAAGCCGAAAAAATTATTGACATTGGAAAAGCCGCTCGTTATCTCTCAATGCTTGACAAGGCTTTTGCAGACATGGAGGCTGGTCGCTGTAAAGCACATGAACTTATTGAGGTCGAGAACGATGAATAAACTTTGTGGCGACTTAGCTTGAGAACATTACTTGTATTGGCAAAATGAAACGGGATACTTGTATATTTTGTCTTGCAAAGGTCATTACGAATAAAAAAATTTTTGAAAGGAAGTGAAAATTTGGGAAAGAACAACGAAAAAATAAAAATTGCTTGCGAAAATCGAAAAGCACGGCATGATTATTTTATTCATGAAACTTTTGAGGCAGGTATCGAACTCAAAGGAACTGAAGTAAAAAGTCTGCGTGTCGGCAAGGCAAATTTAAAAGACAGTTACGCTGTTATAAAAGACGGAGAAATTTTTGTTGAACATATGCACGTCAGTCCTTACGAGCAGGGAAATATTTTCAATCACGATCCTCTTCGCAAAAGAAAACTTCTCATGCATAAAAAAGAAATTATCAAACTTTTCAGCAAGACGAGGGAAAAAGGATTTACTTTAATTCCGTTGAAAATTTACTTCAAAAATGGGCGTGCGAAAATGGAACTTGCTTTAGCGAGCGGTAAGCATAATTATGATAAACGTGCATCACTTGCCGAAAAATCTGCCAAACGTGACATCGAACGTGCCATGAAAATTAGGAATTAGAAGTTAGAAACTAAAAAGGAAGGGATAAATTTTGGAATTTCATGCAACTACTATAGTCGCCGTCAATCGTGACGGAAAAACTGCCATTGCCGGTGACGGTCAAGTTACTTTTGGACAAAGCACAATTATGAAATCTACTGCCAAAAAAGTCCGCAGACTTTATCACGATAAAGTTGTTGCAGGTTTTGCGGGTTCGGTAGCGGATGCTTTTACACTGTTTGAAAAATTTGAGGGAAAACTCGAAGAATGTCACGGGCATTTACAGAGGGCGGCGGTTGCTCTTGCGAAAGACTGGAGAACCGATAAAATTTTGCGTCGTCTTGAGGCGTTGTTACTTGTTGCCGATAAAGATACAATTTTAATGTTGTCGGGCAACGGTGAAGTTATTGAACCTGACGGAAATGTTGCGGCGATCGGTTCAGGAGGTTTTTACGCACTGGCGGCAGGTCGTGCACTCATGGAACATACTGAAATGACTGCGGCTGAAATTGCGAAAGAATCTTTGAAAATCGCGGCTGATATTTGCGTTTTCACCAATCAAAATATTATTGTGGAGGAACTGCAGTAATATAGAATTAAAAGTTATAGGCTTTCTTTAAACCTAAATTCTTTATATACAGGTGAATTTCAAATTATGGAAAGAAGTTACGAAAAATTTTTCAGACAAAATCGTCTGCCGCATTTGTGGTGTCCCGGTTGCGGAAACGGAATCGCAATGAAAGCTATCGTGCAGGCGATTGAAAAAAAATCTGACTGGACGCAGGATAATACAATTATCGTCAGCGGAATCGGCTGTTCTTCTCGTGCGTCAGGTTATATGGATTTCGACACGCTCCACACAGCACACGGCAGAGCAATTCCTTTTGCTACCGGAATTAAATTGGCGAATCCCGATTTAAATGTTGTGGTTATAACAGGTGACGGCGACTGCACGGCAATCGGCGGAAATCATTTTATTCATGGTTGTCGCAGAAATGTTGACTTAACGGTTATTCTTTTCAATAATAATATTTACGGAATGACAGGCGGTCAAGCATCTCCAATGACTCCGCTCGGAAAAAAAGCCACAACCGCTCCTTATGGTTCAGTTGACAGACCTTTTGACGCTTGCAAACTTGCAGAGGCGGCGGGTGCAACTTATGTTGCTCGTTCAACTGCTTTTCATGTTCAGCATTTGGTTAAAATGATTGAGGACGGTTTCAACAACAAGGGATTTTCATTTATTGAGGTTCTTGTACAGTGTCCGACGGCTTACGGCAGAAGAAATAAAATCGGCGAACCTGCAAAAATGATGTCTTGGATGCGTGATAATGCTGTAATGAAAAATGCTTGGGATAAACTTCCCGACGAAAAAAAATCTGCCGATAAATTTCCTATCGGTCTTTTTTACAAAACTGAAACTGAAACTTATGACGAGGCTTATCATCATGTTCAAGATTTAGCTGGAGGTGCGAAATGAGAAAACAATTAAGACTTTCAGGATCAGGCGGACAGGGAGTAATTACTGCGGCGATAATTTTGGCGGAGGCGGCTGTATCTGAAGGAAAACAGGCTGTTCAATCTCAAAGTTACGGGCCGGAAGCTCGCGGAGGTGCATCTAAGTCCGAAGTTATTATTGACGACGAAAAAATTTTTCACCCGCATGTAAAAAATCCTGATTTTGTTTTGGCTATGACTCAGAAAGCGGCGGACAAATATTTTTCTGATTTAAATCCCGACGGAATTTTGATTCTTGATGATGATTTAGTTCCTACTTCGCCCGATTTTAAAAATATTATTCGTGTTCCGATAACAAAACTTGCCGTCGAAAAACTCGGCAAAAATCTTTTTGCAAATATTGTTGCTCTCGGCGTGATTGTCAAAGTTACAAAGCTGGTTGATTTTGAAACGATAAAAAAAGCTGTCGCTAACAGAGTCCCGCCGCATACCGTCGAACAAAATATGACGGCTCTTCAAATAGGTTTTGATTCTGTGGAGTGATGAACATGAAAAAAAATTATAAAATTGAGGTTGACTGTGCCAACTGTGCAAATCAAATGGAGGACGCGGCAAAAAAAACTGAAGGCGTTAAAAATGCCGTCGTAAATTTCATGACGCTGAAAATGTCTGTGGAATTTGAGGACGGTTTTGAACCTAAAGAAGTTATGGAACGCGTGCAGAAAAATTGTAAAAAAGTTGAGGACGACTGTAAAATATTTTTCTAAAAAATTCCGAATTATAATTTTGTGACGGAGTGGAATTTTTATGTTGTTAAAAAATAAAACTGCGGTGATAACCGGTTGTAATCGCGGAATTGGAAAAGAAATTTTGAAAATTTTTGCGGAAAACGGAGCAGATATTTTTGCCTGCGTGAGAAAAGAAAATGAAAATTTTTCCGAACTGATAAAAAATTTGTCGGAAGAAAACGGCGTTGAAATTATTCCGCTATATTTTGATATGACTGACGAAACTGCCATGAAAAATTCTGTCATGCAAATTCGCAAGACCAAGAAAAAAATTGATATTCTTGTGAATAATGCGGGAATAAATTCGCCCGAATCAAAACTTTTTCAAATGACGACGATTAAAAGTATTCGTGAAATTTTTGAAGTAAATTTTTTTGCTCAACTTCAGCTCACGCAATACATTTTAAAATTCATGAATCAAGGCGGAAGTATTATAAATATGTCGTCAATTTCTGCTCTTGACGGAATACAAGGGCAAATTGCTTACGGTTCAAGTAAGGCGGCTTTAATCGGTTTTACTTTTTCTTTGGCTCAAGAACTCGGAAAACAAAATATTCGTGTAAATGCTGTTGCTCCCGGTTTTACCGATACTGACATGGGAAATTCTTCAACCGACGACTACATAAAAAATATTTTGGATAACTCAACTTTCGGACGAATGGGAAAAGCCGAAGAAATTGCAAAGGCAGTTTTATTTTTGGCATCTGATTTATCATCTTTTGTTACAGGAGAGATTTTTAGAATAGACGGAGGACAACATCAATAATTAGAAATGCGTAATGCGTAATTAAAATTTGCAAAATCATTATGTGTTACGCATTTTAAATTACAGAATGAGATGAGGAATTTTCATGGATATTGAACAAATTGAACAGCTTGCCAAAAAAATGAGAATTTCCGCTATTGAAACTGGATTTAAAGCGGGAAAAAATGCGGCACATTTCGGCGGAGGACTTTCAGCGATTGAAATTTTGGCTTGTCTTTACGGCGGAATTATGGACATCAATCCGCAAAATTTGGATAAGCCGCACGATATTTTTATAATGAGTAAAGGTCATGGAGTTTTGGCACTTTATACCGCTCTGGCTCATAAAAATTTTTTTCCTCTTGAAAAACTTGAAACTTTTGATACTGACGAATCAGATTTATGCGGACATCCTGCAATTAATCCAAAATTAGGAATTGAATTTTCAAGCGGAAGTTTGGGAATGGGGTTTTCTCAAGGCATTGGAATTTGTTTGGGCTGGCGTAAAAAAAATATTTCACAGAAAGTTTTTGTCATGGTTGGCGACGGCGAACTTGACGAAGGCTCAAACTGGGAGGCGGCAATGTCTGCGGCTCATTTCAAAATTGATAATTTGCTTGTGATTGTCGACAAAAATAAAATTCAGCTTGACGGCACGACAGATGAGGTTATGAACTTGGGCAACGTTGCGGAAAAGTTTTCTTCGTTTGCTTTTGAAGTTCGCGAAGTTGACGGGCATAATATTCCGGAAATCTGCAAAAATATTTCCGAACTCATGGAAAATCATGACGGCAGACCGAAGGCTTTAATTGCTCACACCGTAAAAGGCAAAGGAATTTCTTTCATGGAAAATAAAGTTGAATGGCATCACGGTGCTTTAAATCAAAAACTTTACGAACAAGCGATGAATGAATTAGGAACTTCGATAATTAGGAATGTGGATTTTTATTCCTAATTCCTAATTGAATAATGGGGAGATTTTTTTATGGAATTGAATAAACGAGATATAAGAACTTTTTCCATGCTTGGTCAAGATCGTTCATTTTTTCTTAAATTGACAGAAAAAGCAGCTGAGGATAACAATATAGTTATCTTAACTGCAGATTTTGGCAGAGAGATAGGTTTAGAAAAATTTCGCCAGAATTTTCCTGAGCAATATTTTGACGTTGGAATTGCCGAACAAAATATGATAGGCGTTGCGTCAGGCATGGCTAAAACAGGCTTAAATGTTTTCGCAACAACTTACGCAACATTTGTTACGGCAAGATGTTTTGAACAAATTCGCATTAACATTGGATACATGAATTTTCCCGTAAAATTGATTGGACGTATGAGCGGATTATATGCAGGTTTTCTTGGAGCAACTCATTACAGCTGGGACGATATTTCAATTATGCGTTCAATTCCCAACATGAATATTGTTGCTCCCGCTGATGCTCTTGAGGCTGTGAAACTTGCGGAATCTGCAATAAATTTTGATAAGCCGCTTTATATTCGACTGAATGACAGCGTAAATATTCCGATTGTCTATAAAGAAGATTATAATTTTGAAATTGGAAAAGGCGTTGCACTTCAGGAAGGTTCGGACATTGCAATTTTTGCAACTGGAACAATGGTAGCACCTGCTTTAAAAGCGGCAAAACTTTTGGCTGATGAAAATATTTCTGCCGCCGTTGTAAATCTTCACACTATTAAACCGCTCGACACTGAAATTATTGATAAATTTTCTGACGGAAAAAAATTTATTGTTACCGTTGAAGAACATGGAAAAATCGGCGGACTTGGTTCTGCTGTTGCCGATTATATTTCTGAAAAAAATTCTTCGCCCAAACTTTTAAAAATCGGTCTGCCTGATTCTTTTATTAAGGGTGCCAGTTATGATTTTCTTTTGGATAAATACGGTTTGACGGCAGAAAAAATTTTTGATAAAATCAAACTGCAGTTTGTTTGAATCAACGGCAGGTAAAAAATATTTTTTAGTGAATTAAATTTTGGAAAATAATTTTTTGGGAGGGAATTTTCATGACGAAGAATGATTTAATCGAAAAAGCAAAAGCAATGATTTCCGCTCCGAGTTGTTGTCCTGAATTGACTGCGGCGGGACAGGCTTGGATTGATTCTATCGGAAAATCTGACGAAACAGAAAAAGCCGGAAATCTTATTTCCGAAATTAAAGAAGATGTCACAACGATTGATGATCTTGTTGCCTTTGCACATTCTGACACCGCAAAAAAAATTTTCGGAGAAGGACAGAAAGATTTTGCGGCTCATGCTGACGAACTCAAAGCAAGTGGAGCAGAATTTTGCGACTGCGGAGCCTGCAAACCTGCGTTGGAAATTCTTGAAAATAAATCTTTGATTCTTGATTAAGCTAAAGTTTTTAATCTTTCTACAAACAAAAAAAGCCCCGATTAAGGGACTTTTTTTTATTGCCGTTCTATCCTGCACTGTTTGACGAGTGCTTTTAATAATTTTTACACAAGACCTTGAGAAGTCATAGCCTCTGCAACTTTTTTGAATCCTGCGATATTTGCACCCATAACCAAATTGTCGGGATCGCCGAATTCTTCAGCATGTTTTTTCGCATTCTGATAAATATTTTCCATAATTTCTTTGAGTTTGTTGTCAACCTGTTCAAAAGTCCAGTGCAGACGCTCGGAGTTCTGACTCATTTCAAGAGCGGAAACCGCAACACCGCCGGCATTAGCCGCTTTTGCAGGAGCAAAGAGTACGCCGTTTTTCAAGAAATAATCTATAGCATCAAGTGTTGAAGGCATATTTGCACCTTCGCCGACAACTTTACAGCCGTTTGCAACAAGTTTTTTAGCGGAATCAAGGTTAATTTCTTCCTGTGTTGCACAAGGCAGAGCAATATCACATTTAACGCCCCAAACACCGCTGCAGCCTTCATGATATTCTGCTTCAGGGTGATAGTTAGTATATTCTTTAATACGTCCGCGATGAATTTCTTTGATTTCTTTAACAGCTTTCAAATCAATTCCGTTCGCGTCATAAATATATCCGTTAGAATCGGAGCAAGTAACAACTTTTGCACCGAACTCTTGGGCTTTTTCAATAGCATAAGTTGCAACGTTGCCTGAACCGCTGATAACAACAACTTTATCTTTCAGGCTGATATTTTTTGCGTCGAGCATATTTTTGACAAAGTACAAAAGTCCGTAGCCTGTAGCCTCTGTTCTTGCCAAACTTCCGCCGTAAGTTAAGCCTTTACCTGTCAAAACTCCATTATCATAAGCGTCGCGAATACGTTTGTACTGTCCGAAAAGATAGCCGATTTCACGACCGCCGACACCAATATCACCGGCAGGAATATCAACATTCGGTCCGATATGTCTGTAAAGTTCAGTCATAAACGCTTGACAGAATTTCATGACTTCGCTGTCAGTTTTGCCTTTAGGATCGAAGTCTGAACCGCCTTTACCGCCACCGATAGGCAGAGTAGTCAAAGCATTTTTGAAAACCTGTTCAAATGCCAAGAATTTCAAAATGCTGAGATTTACACTCGGATGAAAACGCAGACCGCCTTTGTAAGGTCCAATAGCAGAATTCATCTGTACGCGGTAACCGCGATTAATTTGAATCTGATTTTTGTCGTCCGTCCAAACAACACGGAAAGTAATAATGCGTTCAGGTTCGACAATTCTCTCAAGAAGTTTTTCGGCTTTATACTTAGGATTTTTTTCGAGGAAAGGTACAATAGAAGTCAAAACTTCTTTTGCCGTATTTTGAAATTCAATCTGATCGGGATCACGCTGTTTAATAAGTTCAAGAATATCATTAACATAAGTCTGCATTTCTGACATCTAAAAATCACTCCTTAACTTTATTGGTTGAAAGTTTAGCATAGTATAAAAATTTTGTATAGTATCTCTGCCTAAATATATTGTATACTTTTTTTCAGCAAAGAATTTTTAGCCTGTGTTGGTAAACAGCAAAAATATTTCTAAGCAGGACAAATTAATTGAGTTATAATTTGTTGACACTGAAATTAAATTGCTCTATCATAAATTGAATTGTGAATATTTGTTAAAATGTTTTATCGTACTGTTACGGCGGCTGTTGTCATTCTGAACCGCACTGCATTACGCAAATTGAACCGAAAGAAATTATTGAAGATTTTTGAAGTATTGGAAAAACTGGTTGAATAAAATTATTAAATTGGAGGAATTTTTATGGCTTCTGATATGTACGGTGACTCAAAAAATATGACGGCACATGAAAAAGCCGCGATACTTTTTATAGCAATCGGCGGAGAATATGCGGCGAAACTTTTTGAGCATATGGACGACGACGAAATTGAAAGTATTACTCTTGAAATTGCTAACAATAAGCAAGTCAGTGCAGAACAAAAAGCCGCTGTCATGAGTGAATTTTATCAAATGGCTATGGCTCGTGATTACATTTCTACAGGCGGTCTGGAATACGCTCAAAATGTTTTGGAAAAGGCACTCGGTGCAGACAGAGCTATGGATATTCTCAACCGCTTGACTACAAGTTTGCAAGTTCGTCCGTTCGACTTTTTACGCAAGACAGATCCTTCACAGCTTTTAAACTTTATTCAGAACGAACACCCGCAGACTATCGCACTTGTTATGGCTTATCTCGAACCCGATCAAGCCGCAATTATCATGAGCGGACTTTCTCCCGACTCACAAGCGGACGTTGCAAAAAGAATTGCCATGATGGACAGAACTTCGCCGGACGTTATCAGGGAGGTTGAAAGAGTTTTGGAAAGAAAACTTTCTTCAATGATGACTCAAGACTTTACATCTGCGGGTGGTATTCCTGCAGTCGTCGAAGTCCTCAACCGCGTCGATCGTACAACAGAAAAAGCTATTATCGAATCTATGGAAGTGGACGATCCCGAACTTGCAGAAGAAATCAAAAAACTTATGTTTGTTTTCGAGGATATCGTTATGCTGGACGACAGAAGTTTGCAAATGGTTCTCCGCGATGTCGATACAAAAGATTTGTCTTTGGCGATGAAGGCAACTCCGCAGGAAGTTTCAGAGAAAATTTTCAAAAACATGTCGAAACGTGCTGCAGATATGTTGCGTGAAGAAATTGAATTTATGGGACCCGTTAAAATCCGCGACGTTGAAGAGGCACAGCTTAAAGTCGTCAACGTTATCCGTGCACTTGAAGAAAAAGGCGACATTGTAATTTCACGCGGACAGGGCGACGAAATGATTGTCTGATTTGTCAGGAGAAGAAAAATGTTTATTCCCAACAAAATTGTAAGATACACGTCATCAGACGGCAAACCCGTTATCATCGGTAAAGATTCAGGCGGTGCAGTTGAAGCTGAAAAAGAATCGGAAGAAAATAAACTTGACGAAGAAACTTTAAACACCATGCTTGCCGAAATTGCCGCCAAAGAACAAAGAGCCATCGAAAAACTTAAAGAGGCTGAAGTTCAAGCGAATATTTTACTTGAACAGGCTAAAGAAGAGTCCGAAAAAATTATTTATGACGCGAATGAACAAGTTGCGGATATTCTCGACCAAGCACAAAGAGAAGGTCATGACGAAGGCGTTAAGCAGGGAAGAATTGACGGAGAAGTTGCCGTAAAAAAAGAATTATCCCAAATTATCAATCAAGCAAACGCAAAAGCCATGAAAACTCTGCAGGACGCAAAAGAACAGACAGCAGAATATTTTATTCGTGCAGAAGATGATATTGCTGCGATTGTCATGCGGGCGATTGAAAAAATTTTGCCGCAACATTTTTTGGACGTTCCGCAGGTTGTTCTTCCTGTTGTTCGTGAGGCAATAAAATATGTTCGTGATCAAAAAGAAATCAAAGTTCATGTCGAGCCTGACAGTTATGATTTAGTTTTGATGGCTCGCGGTGAATTTCAGTCAATGCTTACTGACGGCACTGCAGTTTTGGAAATTATTTCCGACGATACTTTAAAGCCCGGCGACTGCGTTATTGAAACTCCAAACGGCGGAGTTGACGCAAGACTTTTAACACAGATTGAACTCATGAAAAATGCAATTCAGTCTGTTTTAAACAAGTAAAAAAATTTTTTCACGGACGAAAATAAAAAATTTATTGAAGAATACTGAAATTTTTTGAATAAATAAATCAAGCGTGTTATAATTCGCACGCTTAAAATAAAATAACTGGGGTGGATTTTTTTTGAGAATAAACGGAGCACAGGCAGTTTTGGAGAGCCTGAAAAAAGAAGGCGTTGACTTGGTATTTGGTTATCCCGGTGGCGTTGTTCTGAAACTTTACGACGAAATTTATAAAATGAATTTCCCGAATATTTTAACGGGACATGAACAGGGAGCAGTTCATGCGGCTGACGGTTACGCAAGAGCAACAGGAAAAGTCGGAGTTGTTATCGCAACTTCGGGACCGGGTGCCGCCAATTTAATTACGGGAATTGCAACGGCAAATATTGATTCCGTTCCTCTCGTCTGCATTACGGGACAGGTTGCCAATCCTGCTATCGGAAAAGATTCTTTCCAAGAAGTTGACGTTTGCGGAATTACAACTCCTATCACGAAACATAATTATCTTGTCAAAGATGTCAATGATTTACCGAGAATAATTAAAGAGGCTTTTTTTATTGCTAGAACAGGCAGACCCGGACCGGTTGCGATTGATATTGCGGCTGATGTTTTCAACACGGAATTTGAATATCAATATCCTGATTCTGTAAATCTTCGCGGCTACACTGACAAATACGAAGGCAACGCAGAAGAAATTGACGAGGTTGTAAAAGCTGTTGAAGAATGTGAACGCCCGTTAATTTTTGTCGGCGGCGGCGTAGTTTCTTCGGACACTTCGGAGGAAGTCAGACAAATTTTAAAACGTTTGGGCTGTCCTGCAACTTCTACAATTATGGGACTTGGAGCGATTGAACCTGACAGAAAAGGTTATCTCGGATTTGCAGGAATGCATGGAAGTTACGGCTCAAATATGGCAATTCAAAATTGTGATTTGTTAGTTTGTATCGGCATGAGATTTTCCGACAGAGTGACAGGCAGAGTTGCTGAATTTGCTCCCAATGCAAAAATTGTTCATTTTGAATTAGATCCTGCCGAAGTCAATAAAAATGTTCAAGTTGATCACAGAGTTTTGGGGGATCTTCGCTGGAGTCTGCCGATTTTCAAAAACAAATTGAATAACTCTACAACTAATTTTGCAGAAAAATTCAGTGCTTGGAAAGGTCAGACGATTGCGAAAGGTGCTGAACATCCTTTCAGTTTTGTACAAGACGGAGATGTCATAAAACCGGGTGCGTTAATTACAAGAATCAGCGATCTTTGCGACGAAAAAACTATTGCCGTTACTGATGTCGGTCAGCATCAAATGTGGGCGGCTCAATTTTTCAAAACTAAAGCCCCGCGACAATTTTTGACAAGCGGCGGAATGGGTACGATGGGTTTCGGACTTCCTGCTGCTATGGGTGCGAAACTTGCCTGCCCCGATAAAAATGTTGTGCTGTTCACGGGCGACGGTTCAATTATGATGAATATTCAAGAACTTGCAACGATTGCCGATAATAACATTGATATAAAAATTGTCATTGTTCATAATTTTATTTTGGGAATGGTCGGACAGTGGCAAAGACTTTTCTACAATCATCATTATTCAGCGTCCGAATTAAATTTAAAACGCGACTTTATAAAAATTGCTGAGGCTATGGGTGTTCGCGGTTATCGTTTGACAAAAGCCGAAGAACTCAATGAAGTTCTGCCTGAAATTTTATTTTCAAAAGGTGCGGCAGTCATTGACGTTTATGTTCCGCAAGATGAAAATGTTATTCCTATGGTACCTGGTGGTAAACGTTTGGATCAAATGGTTTTGAGTTGAGGTGATAAAGTGAAAAATTATTTATTGGCGGTGCTTGTCGATAATAAACCCGGCGTATTAACTCATGTGGCGGGCTTAATCAGTCGCCGTGCTTTTAATATCGAAAGTATTTCTGCGGGATATACGGAAGAACCCAGCGTCACTAGAATAAATGTTGTTGTCAGCGTCGAGTCTGAAAACGAATTGGATCAGGTTGTTAATCAGCTCGGCAAGTTAATCGACGTAATAAAAATTGTAAATTTGAGTAAGGCTCCTTCGATTGAAAGAGAACTTGTCATGATAAAAGTTAAAGCTGACAAAAAAACTCGTGCGGATTTAGTCAGCGTCGTTGATATTTTCCGTGCTCAAATTGTCGATGTGACTTCTGAAAATATTGTTATCGAACTTACGGGCAGTCAAGGAAAAATTGATGCTATCTGCGAAGTTTTGAGCGATTACGAAATTGTGGAGATTGCAAGAACAGGAGCGATTGCACTTTCACGCGGTCCGATTCCCGTCAAAAAAATGTAGAATTTTATTAACTTTTCTTTGACGCAAAGAAAAGTTACAAAAGAAACATTGCCGCACTCGTACGCCGCCTTCGGCGGCTAAACATTCGTTGAGTGCGGCGGATAATTGTCAGCTCTTTTTACGGTTGAAAAAAATTTTTAGGAGTGAAAATATAATGGCTGAAATTAAATTTGTTGAAACCAAAAATCTTAAAGAAAAACCCGATGTTTCAAAAATCGGATTCGGCACTCATTTTACTGATTATATGTTTGTCATGGATTACAACACTGCTGAAGGCTGGCACGACGCAAGAATTGTCCCCTTTGAAAATATTTCTGTCAGTCCCGCAAATGCAACTCTTCATTACGGGCAGGCAATTTTTGAGGGAATTAAAGCCTACAGATATGACGGCGGAAAAAAAGCTGTCGTTTTCCGTGCAACTGATCATCTTAAACGCTTGAACAATTCTGCACGCATTTTGGATATTCCCGAAGTGCCTTTTGAAACTGTTCATGAAGGTTTGTTAAGACTTATCAACATTGAAAAAGACTGGATACCGAAAGAAAAAGGACAGAGTTTATATATTCGTCCGTTCATTTTTGCGGCTGATGAAGTTCTTGGAGTTTCCGTCGGCAAAAAATATAAACTCATGATAATTCTTTCACCTGTTGCGGCGTATTATGCTCATGGATTTGCTCCGGTAAAAATTATGGTTGAGTCTGAATATGTTCGTGCAGTTCGCGGCGGACTCGGTGCGGCAAAAACTCCCGCGAATTATGCGGCAAGTTTGCATGCGGGGCTTATTGCTCATGATAAAAATTACGATCAAGTTCTTTGGCTTGACGGTGTTGAGAGAAAATATATTGAAGAAGTCGGCTCTATGAATATTCTTTTCAAAATTAACGGGGAAGTTGTTACACCTTCGCCGAAACTTCAAACTTCTATTCTTGACGGAATTACTCACCGTACAGTTATGGACGTTGCAAAAGAATGGGGAGTTCCTGCCGTTGAAAGAAAAATTTCTATTGATGAAGTTATTCAGGCTCATGAAAACGGAACTCTTGAAGAAGTTTTCGGCTCCGGTACTGCGGCTGTCATTTCTCCTGTCGGCGTACTTGAATACAAAGGCAAAGAATATGTCATTCAGGGCGGAAAAATCGGAGAATTTGCTCAAAAAATGTATGATTATATTGAAGGACTTCATACGGGCGAAATTGAAGATAAGTTTGGTTATATTGAAGTTGCAGGCGAATACTAAAAAAATTAGAAATTAGGAATTGGGAGTTAGGAATTAGAAAAAGGAGAAATTTTCCCTAATTGCTAACTCCTTTTTACTGTTATAAAAAAATCGACTGAAGGGAGCATTTTTAATGTCTAGGTTGTTTGGGACGGACGGGGTACGCGGTGAGGCAAACAGCGGATTAAAACCGGAGCTTGCATATCGTCTTGGACGTGCGGCGACTTTGTATTTTGGTAAACGCTCGGAAGATAAACCAAAAATTTTAATCGGACGCGATACAAGAATTTCGGGGGAAATGTTGGAGGCGGCATTAAAAGCGGGAATTTGTTCAGCGGGCGGACGTGCGATTTCTGCGGGAATTATTCCGACTCCCGGAGTTGCTTACCTCGTGAAAGAAATTTCTGCGGCGGCAGGTGTTGTTATAAGTGCGTCGCATAATCCTTTTTACGATAACGGGATTAAATTTTTCGGCGGTGACGGCTACAAACTTCCTGACGCTGTGGAAGATGAAATTGAAAAAATTGTTCGCGAAATTGGAACGGAAGATAATTTTTCTCGTCCGCTTGGTGCAAAAATCGGAGATATTGAAAACCGCCACGACTTAATAAAAAAATATATTGATTTTGTGACTGCGACGACTTCAGAAAAATTTGACGGCATGAAAATTGTTTTGGATTGTGCAAACGGTGCAGCTTATGAGGCAATGCCCGCAGTTTTAAAAAATCTCGGTGCAGAAGTTACTTTAATGTCCGCTAATCCAAACGGGATAAATATTAACGACGATTGCGGCTCAACTCATATTGAAAATTTGCGTCTTGAAGTTTTGCGTCATAAAGCTGATATTGGAATTGCTCATGACGGCGACGCTGACAGATGTCTTTGCATTGATAATCATGGAGATTTGATTGACGGAGATCATATTTTGGTTATGTGTGCAAAACTCATGATGGACGCGGGAAATTTGCCGAATAATACTGTTGTTACAACTGTAATGGCTAATATTGGTTTCGGTCAGGCTCTCGAAAGTTTCGGCGGAAAATTTGAAGTGACTGCAGTCGGTGACAGATATGTTTTAGAAAATATGCGGAAGAACGGTTATAAAATCGGTGGAGAACAATCGGGACATATTATTTTCAGTGACTATTCAACGACGGGCGACGGTTTAATAACTGCTCTTCAAGTTTTGACCGCCATGAAAAAAACCGGAAAAACTTCCCACGAACTTAACAAAATGATGACAACTTTCCCGCAAGTTTTAATAAATGTCAAAGTTCAAAATAAAACTGCATGCGAAAATTCCGAAGATGTTAAACGTGCAATAGCTGAAGGTGAAGAAGAACTCGGAACAAGCGGAAGAATTTTAGTCAGAGCTTCGGGAACCGAACCTTTAGTCAGAGTCATGGCAGAAGGTCCGAATAAAATTCAACTCGAAAGAATTTGTAATAAAATTGCATCTGAAATTGAAAAAATCGGTTGAAAATTTTCTAGATGAAGTTGAAATACGCGGAATAAAAAAAGTTGCTCAATGTATTAACAACGCCCGTTATCTTGATAAACTTGACAGATCCAAAGAACAAATTGAAAAAGGTCACATTGTCACTAAAACTTGGGAGGAATTGAAGGCAATGGCTATATGATGACTTTTACAGGTGACGGCTGGGAAGAGTATGCACCTATTCACGAAGGATTGACGAAAAAAATCGTTTGGTTTATATTGTTGCGAACGGAAATTGTACAATAACTTCCTGCAGAGGACATTATGAGGAAGATTAGAAATCACAATGGACATTTTAGAAATTTATTCTGAGGCTTTGTCGGAATATAAGGCAAAAAATTTTGAAAGAGCCTTAGAAATTTTAGAAACGTTGAAAGAATCTGCACCGAATTGGACAAAAGTTTTTTTACTTGAGGCTTATATTAGGCGGGAGCAGAATTTTTTTCTTGAAGAAATTTCTGTCATTGAAAAATTTTTGCCGAAAATTGATATTTCTTTGCCGGGAGAAAAAAATTTAGCGGCTACGGCTTTCAGTCTTTTGGCGGCGACTTACAGAATTATCCGAGAGCCTGAAAAAGCCGTAAATTTTTTTTTGCAGTCCGCACAACTTGAGGACGATAAAAATAAAAAACTCGTCGAATTGAGCAACGCAATTTTTTCTGCGAATGACTCGGAGAATGTAACTGCAGAAATTTTTGAAAAACTGCACTCGGAATACAGAAAAAATATTTCTGACATTAAACCATACGCGAAAAAAAATTATCATCACAAAAAAATTCGCGTGGGATATTTGTCGGCAGATTTTCATGAACATCCTGTTACCTCTTTTTTTTGGGCTTTGATAAGTTGGCGGAATAAAAATTTTTTTGATATTTATTGTTATTCTTCGGGAAAAAATTTTGATAACATTAGCGAAAAAATTTTTTCAAGCGTCGAAGTGTGGCGGGATATTTCA
>JAFZMV010000154.1 GCA_017553205.1 Selenomonadaceae bacterium
ACGTCTGTCAATTTATGTTTCACATAACCTGCATGACGCGGATCTTCTATTTCGGAAACATATTCTTGCATTTTCACTCACTACCTATTTTTTTCAGAGTGTATCATTATTTTTATCCGAAATTTTTATGAAACGCCCGTGCCGCACAAAAAAAGAAATGAATTTTTGACGATGAAAAAAATTTTTTCATTCAACGCAGAGAAAATTTTTTGTTTGACGCTGAGAAAAAATTTTTATAAAATCTGTCATAATTTTAAATCTCGTGCATATAACAGAGTGAAAACAAAATTTCAAAAAAAATTTACAAATTGAAAGGAAGTTTTAAAAATGGCAACACGTGAAGAAAATCTTAAAAAAATCAATGACGAACTCGAAAAGATGAGCGACGAAGAACTCGAACAAGTCGCTGGAGGAAGTCACGCAGAAACTGCTAGTGATAGCTATTTGCTTTACAAACTTGGACTTTTGGATAACCATTGGGATGCTATAGATATTGCAACGACTCCCGGTACCAGTATTGAAAGAAAAATTTACGACGCATGGCAAAAAGTTGGAATCGGATTTGGTTGGAGTGGTGGAACATTTTGTGACAATAACTACTACTACGGTCAGAAGTGCCTTAGTCAGAAGGAAGCTTGGGAAGTTGCAATACACTGGGCTAGAGAAAGAGGTATTAATTTTGACCCCTATGGAGATAGTACCGGAGGAGATTTTTAATTTACAAGAGGAATTTTGTAATTAAACTATCAGTTAATTGTCTTAAATAAAAAAAATTCGGTGAACAATCTCAAAAAAATCCCTTCGGCAATGTTCGTTGGGATTTTTTTAATTTGACGGTGAGAAAAATTTTCTGTAAAATTTCTGCGAGGTGATTAAAATGACAGAAACAATAAATTTTTCTGTTGAAAGTGATGAATTGAAAGAGTTTAAAGAAAAAACAGGAATGAGCTTGACAGCTTGTATAAAAATTTTGATGAACAGCGTTAAGTACGGCGGAAAATTGGAATTTGATACATTTTGGAGCGAAGAAAATATTTCTGAACTCAAAAGAAGAATTAAAAGCGGCAAAATGGAGCGTCACGAATTGATAGAGGTTGACTGATGAATATAAATTGGGAAGAAAAAGCGTGGCTGGAGTATTTGTATTGGCAGACGCACGACAAAAAAATTTTGAGAAAGATAAATAATTTACTGAAAGACATAGACAGGAACGGTTATAATTGCATTGGAAAACCTGAGCCGTTAAAAGGCGATTTGTCGGGCTGGTGGAGCGTCAGAATTGATGAAAAAAATAGACTTATTTTTAAAATTGATAATGATGAAGTGAAAGTTTATCAGTGCAAAGAGCATTATGGCGATAAATAAAAAAATTTCCCTTCGGCAAAAGTCGTTGGGATTTTTTTATTTGCCTGAAAATATTTTTAGTCGTACAGAAATTATTTTGATTTAATTTTAGTCGTACAAAAATTACTTTGATATTACTCCGGCGACAATAAATACTAAATTTTTTTCTTGAGATTCTATTCACATTTCACGTCTGCTAAAAATTTCTCACAGTTTTTGGTAATTTTAATCGTCGGAGTAATAAAAAAATATATTTCGCGTAATTACGCCATTTTAAATTTTTCTCGGCTCTCAAATGCCTGATTTCAGATTTTGGGAGTTTTGAGAAATTTTTTTTGCGGAAAAATTTTTTTGTCGTTGCTGTCATTTTGAATAAAAATTTTTTCATGCTAAAATAATCAAAAATTTTTTAAATGTTGGAGGTTTTAAAATGTTGGTTGAAATTATTATCGGTCGTGCAGGTTCAGGAAAAACTTTCGCCTGCCTTAATCAAATGAAAAAAATTTTATCTGAATCTCCGCTGGACACAAAAATTATTTTTATATTGCCCGCTTATCAAACTTACCGTGAAGAAATTGAATTTGCGGAAATTACCGGCGGTTCAGTAAATACTGTTATGTGGAGTTTTCAAAGATTTGCAAGACAAATTTTAATTGAAAAAGGCGGTGCGATTATTCCGCGAATTTCCGAAATAGGCAGAAGAATTTTGCTGAGAAAAATTTTAATGAATCATTCAAAAATCGGCGACTTAAAATTTTACAAGAGAGCCGCTCGCCAAAGAGGTTTTGCCGAAAATCTTGCCGACGAATTAAAAGAACTCAGAGCATATTCAATAAGTGCGGAAAAATTGCACGGAATTTTGAATAAAATTTCCAATGCAGAACTTGCAGATAAAATTTCTGATCTTGCTGTACTTTGCGAAGATTTCAGAAAAACAATCGACGGAAAACAAAACGACGAAAGCGACCTTCTTGAAAAGGCGGCGGATTTAATAAAATTTTCTTCCGAAGTTAAAACCTCTGAAATTTTTATAGACGGATATATTTTTTTTGATCTTCAACAGAGAAAATTTTTGAACGAAATTTTTAAATACGCAAAAAATGTTCATATAACTTTGCCGATGGACACTGATATTTTTTGCGGAGAAAATAAAAATGAACTTGGAATTTTTAATCGCTCCTTTAAAACTTTTGAAATGCTGAAAAAATCTGCTGAAAATCTCGGCGTTGATGTAAAAATTACAAAATGCACTGAAAATAAACGTTTTGAAAGTGAGGAATTAAAATTTATTGAAGAAAATATTTTCAGACGTACGCAAAAAATTTTTCCCGCCGAAAATAAAAATTTTAAAATTGTTGAGGCTGTAAATAAGCGTGTGGAAGTTGAGGCGGCTGCACAAGAAATTTTAAAAATTCACCGCGAAAAAAATTTCAGATTTAGAGAAATCGGAATTATTACACGCGACGAAAGCTATAATAATTTGCTGAAAAATATTTTTGAAATTCATAAAATTCCTTTTTTCATCGACGGAAATCGCTCAGCAGTTCATCACCCGTTTTCTGAATTGATTCGATCGACTTTGGAAATTTTTCGCGGCTGGAAAATTGAGCCGATTTTCAGAAGTTTTCGCACGGGATTTTTTGATATTTCTGCCGAAGAAATCGACCTGCTTGAAAATTATGTTATTGAATTCGGAATACGCGGGGAAAAAATTTGGACGCAATCAGAAAACTGGACGAAACATAAACACAGGCTTGGAAAATCTGCCGACGAAGATTTTAACGAAAGAGAAAAAAATCGGCTGGAAAAAGTAAACGAAATTCGCAAAAAAATTTCTGAACCTCTGTTAAATTTTTCAAAAGCCGTCAAAAAGAAAAAAACTGCACGAGAATTTTCAACAGCATTGTATAATTTTTTTGAAGAGCTGAAAATTTACGACAAACTTTCTGAAATGTCGGAAACTGAAGAGAAACGCGGAAATTTATCATTGTCGAAAGAAAATTTGAAAATCTGGGACGACGTTATAAATCTATTGGAGCAGATCGCTGAAAATTTGGGCGATGATGAAATTGACGCGAAAGAATTTGAAATGATAATCAATGAAGGACTTGACGCGTTGGAAATGTCGATAATTCCGCCCGGCTTGGACAATGTAACAATTTCGCAGTTCGATCAAAATTCTCTGCAAAATTCGCGGGCAATTTTTATTTTGGGTTTCAACGATTCAAATTTCCCGAAAAAAGCCGACGAAAAATATTTGTTGTCAGATGTTGACAGACTGCACTTGACGGAAGATTACGGAATTGAAATTTCACTCGGCGGACGTGAAAAACTTTTTGCGGAAAAATTTTTGTTTTATCGCGGAATTACTGAGGCGAAAAATTTTTTATATCTGTCGTATTCTTTGGCGGATTCCGAAGGCAGGGCAATGAGTCCCGCGAAAATGATTGAGAAGTTTAAAAATTTTTTCTCAATAAAAAATATTGAGCAGGCGACACTTGAAATTTTAAATAATTTCGGCAGTGAAATTGATTTGTTGCTTGAGGAAAAAAATTTGTCGGCGAAAACTGCGAAAGAACTTTTTGCACCGCACAGAAAAATTTCAGGTTCCGTCACGAAATTTGAAAATTTTAATTCCTGTCCGTTTAAATTTTTTGCAAATTACGGATTGAAATTGAAAGAGCGTGAAGAATATAAAATTCAAGTTCCCGACATCGGCGAAATTCTTCATTACGTCATGAGAAAATTCGGAGAGGATTTAAAATCTGAAAATAAAAATTGGCGTGACGTTGAAGAAAAAGAATTAAAAAATCGTGTCGAAAAAATTGTTGATGAAGTTAGCGTTAATGTAAAAAATAAAATTTTGTCGAGCAAAAACAGTTACATTCACAGAAAGGAGCGTATAAAAAAAGTTGCCGTTAGTTCTCTGAAAAGATTGATTGATTGGAATAAAGTCAGCAATTTTCAGGCGGAATTTTTTGAAAAGGATTTCGATAAAATTTTTGAATATAAAATTGACGGCGTTGAAATTGAATTGAGCGGAATTATTGACAGAATCGACTTAAGCGAGGACGATGAACAAAAATATTTTTTGATAATCGACTACAAGACCGGAAAGGCTTATCTTGATTTAAATGAAATTTTTGCGGGCGTAAATCTTCAGTTGACAACTTATCTTGCGGCGGCGAAAAGTTTAAATGAAGTCGGCGAAAAAATTCCTGCCGCAATGTTGTATTATTTTTTGAAGTATCCTGCAGAGAGCGGAGAAAATTTATCTGACAGCACAAAAAAAATTGACAAAAATTTAAAAATGGAAGGCTGGATTTTAAATTCTGAAAATGTTGTCTTTGAAGTTGACGAGAGTTTAAATTTTGTCAAAGTGCAATTCAACGCAAATGGTCAACCAAATAAAAATACTTTAAAAAGTACTTTAAAAAGTTCTGAAGTTTTTGAAAAAGTCATGGACTGGACGAACAAAATTTTTAAACAGACTTGCGAAAATATTTTAAACGGAAATATTTCTGTTGAGCCGTTTCAATCCAATAAAAAAAGTGCATGTGATTTCTGCACTTACTCTGAACTTTGCGGCTTTAATCCCAAAACCGACGAATATAAAACTTTAAATCTTGACGAAGAAGAAATTTTAAAAAGAATGGGCGAATAAAAAATAGGAATTATTACTCTGGCGACGATAAATCCCACAGCAAAAAAATTAAGTTTCATCAATACAGGATTTCAAAAAAATGTTTGTTTATTTTTAATCGCCGGAGTAATAATCTATTTAAAATGGAGTGCCAACCCTTCGACACAGTTTTTTTATCGCTATTGTTGAAAAAAATCTACTTTTGATATAAACTTTGTCAAAGTTGTTTGTAGGTGACAGTTATGACAATTGGGAAAAAGATTCAGGATTTACGTTTAAAACACGGACTTTCACAAAAGGAGTTGGCGAATATTGCGGGGAGTATCAGATAAAGCCGTTTCAACTTGGGAAAAATACAAAAAAAAATGGCTGATTATTTCAACATAAAAAAGAATGACATTATCGAGCCTGTAGCTGTTACTGTAGATGTTGAACGAGAAAAAAATATTCGCTTAATACCGACGAAACAAAATTATTGAAAGATACGAAAAAAAAATCCCTCTCCGATTAAAGAGAGGGAAATTTTATGAAAGAAGAGTGATTGAATTTAAAAATTGTGGTCTGTTGTTAGTCTACCGCCAAAAAGTTTAAAAGATTTCAAGCACTTTTTTAAAAATAAGTGTTGATAAATATTAATATTTCAAACTCAGAAGAAAGGTGAAATTTATGACGGAAACAAATTTTGAAGATTTAAAAATTGGATTTATCGGCGGAGGAGCGTTGGCGGAATCAGTCATCAAAGGTATTCGCGGAACTTTGGTTAAGGCGAATAATATTTTTGTTTCGGAACGCAGAGGAGATCGGTGCGAAGAACTCAAAAAACTTTATCAAATTAACGCGGACACCAGCCCCGAAAATTTTATAGACAAAGTAAAAATTTTGATTATTGCTGTCAAGCCGAAAGATGCGGCGGCAACTTTATCCGAACTGCAGAGCAAAGTTAATTCAGAAACTTTAATTTTTTCAGTCGTTGCGGGTTTGAAAAGGGAAGTTTTGGAAAAATTTTTCCCGAAAAATGCGGTTGTTCGTATTATGCCGAATGTTCCTATTGCAGTAGGTGAAGGCATGACTTGTTACGCACCGAATAAAAATTGTCTTGACACTGATAAAAATCTTGCCGAAAAATTTTGGTCTTCAGTCGGTCGTGCGGTCGAAGTTGATGAAAAACTTATGGACGCGGTAACAGGTTTGAGCGGTTCGGGTCCTGCATATGCTTTTTTGGTTATCGACGCACTTTCTGACGGCGGAGTTGCGGCAGGACTTCCGAGAAATATTTCAATCGAACTTGCCGCACAAACTTTACTGGGAGCGGCAAAAATGGTTTTGGAAACAGGAGAACACCCTGACGCATTGAGGGACAGAGTTACTTCACCTGCGGGAACTACTATCGAAGGCGTAAGAGTTTTGGAACGTGGAGGAGTAAGAAGTTCATTTATTGAGGCGGTTCTTTCTGCAACTGAAAAATCAAAATCGCTGGGATAAAGGACTGCTGAAATGATTAAAATAAATTTTGTATGCTTGGGAAATATTTGCCGTTCTCCTATGGCAGAATTTGTCATGAAAGATTTAATCGCTAAAGCGGGATTGACTGAAAAAATTTTTGTTGCGTCTTCAGGTTGTCATGCCGAATATAATACGCCGATGCATCGCGGAACTTGTGGCGAACTTCAAAAAAATAATATTCCTTTCACGCGGAGAAAATCCAAACAATTTACGCGAGAGGATTATAAAAATTTTGATTATATTGTCGGAATGGACAAAGAAAATATTTCCGACTTGAAAGAATTTTCAGGCGGCGACCCCGATAAAAAAATTTTTTTGATGATGAGTTTTGCGGGAGAAAATCGCGGAGTTGCAGACCCGTATTATACGGACGATTATGAAACGACTTATAAAGATATTTCCCGTGCTTGTAAAAAATTTCTGGAGGTTTTAAATAAATGAGTGCAAAAATTTTATCCGGAAAAGAATTTGCCGCACAAATAAAAGAGTCGGCAAAATTGGAAGTCGAAGAACTTAAAAATAAATTTAACGTAACGCCCGGGCTTGCCGTAATTATCGTCGGAGAAAATCCCGCGTCACAAGTTTACGTCAGAAACAAGCATAAAACTTGCGAAGAACTCGGAATAAATTCTGAAGTCGTTGCAATGTCAGAAAGCACTACGAAAGATGAACTGCTTGCAAAAATTGACGAACTCAACGCAGATAAAAATATTCATGGAATTTTGGTGCAACTTCCTCTTCCTGACGCGATTAAATCTCATTCTGAAGAAATTTTAAACAGAATTGATCCGCTCAAAGATGTTGACGGTTTTCACCCGATGAACGTCGGAAAATTAGTTACGGGAAGTCCTGCACTTGTTCCCTGTACTCCTGCGGGCTGTATTGAAATGCTCGACTTGGCAGGAATTGAAATTGACGGAAAACGTGCAGTCATTATCGGCAGAAGTAATATTGTCGGTAAGCCGATGTTGCATTTGTTGATGGCTCGTCATGCAACTGTGACTGTCTGTCATTCTCATACAAAAAATTTGGCGGAAGTCACACGCGAGGCAGATATTTTAGTTGCGGCAATGGGCAAACCGAAATTTGTTACTGCAGATATGATTAAACCTGGTGCGACAGTAATTGACGTGGGAATAAACAGAATTGCCCCTAAAAAATTAGTCGGCGATGTGGATTTTGAAAACGCTGTGGAAGTTGCAGGAGCGATAACTCCGGTACCCGGCGGAGTAGGTTTGTTGACTGTCGCAATGCTTATGAAAAATGTTGTCAAAGCCGTAAAATTTCAGCTTGAGGAAAAAAATTCATGACGAGAGAAAATTTAAAATATGCCCGTCGAATTGTCGTAAAAGTCGGAACAAGTATGCTTACCTACAAGGACAGCGGCAATTTAAATTTAAATAGAATTGAATTTTTAGTTCGTGAACTTGCAGACCTTCATAATTCAGGCAAGGAAGTTATTTTTGTAACTTCGGGAGCTATTGCGGCAGGTATTGGAAAAATGGGCTTAAAGTCCAAACCTGAAACTATTCCCGAAAATCAGGCACTTGCCGCGATTGGTCAAGGCGTTTTAATGCATATTTACGAAAAATTTTTTGCGGAATACGGGCAAACTATTGGTCAAGTTCTTTTGACGAAAAATAATGCGACTGACGAACATGCCCGCGAAAATTCCCGAAATTCTTTGATGGCGATTTTAAAAATGGGAGCAATTCCCGTTATAAATGAAAATGACGCGGTGGCAGTTGACGAAATTAAAATCGGCGACAATGATAATTTGTCCGCGATGGTTGCCGCAATGATTGACGCGGAAGTTTTAATAATTTTGACAGATATTGACGGACTTTATGACGGAAATCCGAAAGTTGACGGTAACGCAAAATTAATTTCAGAAGTCACCGAAATAAATTCTGATATTGAAAAAATTGCGGGCGGAGCAGGTACAAAACTTGGAACGGGCGGAATGTTTACAAAAATTCAAGCCGCGAAACTTGCTACAAAAAACGGAGTAACCATGTTGATTGTTTCGGGAAGGAATACGAAAAATTTAAGACGAGTTTTGAACGGCGAAGAAATCGGAACAATTTTTCACAGTGCATAAAATTTTTGAAATATATTTTTTTCGGAAAGCATGGGCGTTTGCAATTCCAACTAAATAAAATTATAATTACGTCATGATTTTACAATGGAAGGAGTTTTTTATTTATGTTGAAAAAAATTTTTGTCGGAGTGTTGATTGCAATTTCAACTTTCGGCATTTTTTCAATTTCGGAGGCTCATCATGGTAATTATGACTGCCACGAACACAACGGAGAATACTGCAGCAGATAATTTTTGAATTTTCTTAAGCAGAGAGGAGGCGGCTTGATGTCCGGTTACACAACTACAACTCCCGAATGGGCTGTATCGAATCAATCGGCAGTTATGAGCGGAATTGAAGGAATAAAAGATACGACTGTCGGAAATATAAATCCGGCTTATGCGTCGGGAAGTTTCAAAGCTAAAAGAAAAAATTTAACTGAAGATGAAATTGTTGAAGGCGTTATAAAAGGCGACAGAATGATTTTATCTCGTGCAATAACTTTAATTGAAAGTAACAGCCCGAAACATTTTGCAAAGGCTCAAAGAGTTTTGCAAAGACTTCTTCCGCGAACTGGAAAAGCCCTGCGAATCGGAATTACAGGCGTACCCGGTGCAGGAAAATCTACAATGATTGAATCTTTTGGAAATATGCTCTGTGATAACGGACATAAAATCGCGGTTTTGACGATTGATCCCACAAGTTCAGTTACTCGCGGCTCAATTCTCGGCGACAAAACACGAATGGGAACTTTAAGCCGTCGTCCTGAAGCGTTTATTCGTCCCAGTCCTGCAGGCGGAACTTTAGGCGGAGTTGCAAAAAAAAGCCGTGAAACAATGCTGATGTGTGAGGCGGCAGGTTATGACGTAATAATCATTGAAACAGTCGGTGTCGGTCAATCTGAAACAACTGTTCGTTCTATGGTGGATTTTTTTATGCTTGTAGTTTTGACAGGTGCGGGCGACGATCTGCAGGGAATCAAAAAAGGAATTATGGAACTTGCCGACGCGATTGTTATAAACAAAGCTGACGGAGATAATTTAATACGTGCGAAAGTTGCACGCGGAGAATACGAAAGAATGATTGAATTTATCCGTCCTGCTACAGAAGGCTGGCCAACTCATGCATATTTGGCAAGTGCAGTGGAAAAGACGGGACTTGCTGAACTTTGGCAGGTAATTCAAGTTTTCAAAAAGTTGACTACTGAAAGCGGAGTTTTTCAAAAGCGTCGTGATTCTCAACTTTTGGACTGGATGCATGCAATGATTGATGAATATCTGCACACATTATTTTTCGGTGACGCGGTTATCACGGGACGCATGCCCGAAATTAAAGAGGCTGTTTTGCATGGAGTAATTTCTCCGACTCAAGCAGTTGCAGAACTTGTAAAAATGTTTGATGTAAAACGTGCATCGGAAAGACAAGCTGATATTTTCAGCGAAAATTAAGAGTTCTTTTACTTTTTGAATAAAAATGATGCTTGTATTACTCCGACGATTAAAATTACCAAAAACTGTGAGAAATTTTTAGCAGACGTGAAATGCGAATAGAATCTCACGAAAAAAATTTAGTATTTATTGTCGCCGGAGTAATAGTACTCTATTTTATCTTTTGAAAAAGATTTAAAAATTTTGAAGGTGGTAGTTATGTATCAAATGCCCTACGTTATTGCAGAAATTGGTTGTAATCATAAAGGCGATATTGAAATTGCAAAAGAAATGATTGAAACCGCTGCAATTTTTTGCAAAGTCGATGCTGTTAAATTTCAAAAACGTTGTCCTAAAGAATTGTTGACGAAAGAAGAATATAACGCTCCTCATCCCGTTCCTTATAATTCTTACGGCGAAACCTACGGGCTTCACAGAGAAGCTTTAGAATTTACAGCAGAACAGCACAAAATTTTAAAAGAGTACTGCGAAAAATTTAAACTGACTTACAGCACTTCAGTTTGGGATTTGACTTCGGCAAAAGAGATTGTCGAATTGAATCCGAAGTTTATAAAAATTCCTTCTGCATGCAATTTAAATAAACCGATGTTGGAATATCTTTGCAAAAATTTTGGCGGAGAAATTCATTTGTCTTTGGGTATGACGACTCAAGCGGAAGAAAAATCCATTGTGGATTTCTTCAAAAAGTTTGACCGCACAAAAGATTTGGTAATTTATGCTTGCACTTCCGGTTATCCCGTACCGCCTGAAGATATTTGTTTGTTGGAAGTCAAAAGACTTAAAGAAACTTTCGGCAACGAGGTTAAGGCGATCGGTTTTTCAAATCATAATCCCGGAATTGCTTTTGATACAGTTGCTCTTTCTTTGGGTGCACAATTTTTTGAAAGACATTTTACTTTAAATCGCACATGGAAAGGTACGGATCATGCGGCGAGCCTTGAGCCTGACGGCATGAGAAGAGTTGCTCGCGATTTACGAAATACTTTCAAGGCATTAACTTATAAATCAAAAGAAATTTTGGATATTGAGGAAGTACAAAGAAAGAAGTTGAAACATATTGTCGAGTGGAATTAAAAATCTTGCGTTTATTCCCGTACGCGGCGGCAGTAAAAGTATTCCGCTGAAAAATATAAAAAATTTCTGCGGAAAGCCGTTAGTATATTGGACGGCAAAAGCCGCAAATGATTGTCCGCAAATTGACGAGGTTTTTATCGCGACTGATTCCGAAAAAATCTCTGAAACCGTTAAAGCCTTTCAGCTTGAAAAAGTAAAAGTTATAGATCGTTCTGAAGAAACTGCAAAAGACACTGCCTCAACTGAATCGGCAATGATGGAGTTTGCGGAAAAATTTTCTTTCGACAATATTATTTTGATTCAGGCAACAAGTCCGCTTTTGAAAACTGAAGATTTAAACGGCGGACTTGAAAAATTTTTTCAAGGAAATTATGACAGTCTTCTTTCTGTAGTTCGGCAAAAAAGATTTATTTGGCAAGAAATTGACGAAAATGCTGTCCCTCAAAATTACAATCCAATGCAAAGACCGCGAAGACAAGAATGGAATGGATTTTTTGTTGAAAACGGGGCATTTTATATTACAAGCCGCGAAAGACTTTTGCAGTCAGAGTGTCGAATTTCAGGAAAAATTGGTCTGTATGAAATGTCGGAAGAAACTTATTTTGAAATTGACGAGCCTAGTGACTGGCTTATCATGGAGCAATTAAAAATACGAGGTGAAAATTTTTGAAGTACATTGATAATTTAGAAGAACTTTGCAAAATGATAGCTGAAGTCGAGGAGCCTATTATTTACCCTGTTAAAGAGGAGGGAATGATTTTTCTTGATTTTTTTCGCTACTCAAATGAAAAATTTCGTTGGGGATTGGGCAATACAAGATTTCTCTGCATTACACGAGAGAATTTGCCTTTCGGTTTTGCACAACAGACAATCCAAAATTTGCCTGTGATTCCCTTAAAATATTTGATACATTTTAAAAATACGGCAACTTTTTTTGTTGCCTCTCCTAATGATTTAATTACTGAAGATTTGCGACTGCTGGAAAATTTCGGCTGCAAAAATATCGTGGCGGTTTCTGATATTGTAATTTTCCAAATGAAAAAGAAACTTGAAGAATTTAAACAGTCTGGACGAGTCATGGACTGGCACTTGAATTACTTCATGAAAAAAATCAGCGAGTTTGAATATCGCATAGCCGAGCAAAATGAACTTTGTGCGACAAATACAAAAGCTTTTGCCGAATATAGAAATGCTTTTCGCGGAAAAAAAGTTGTGATTGTAGGTGGCGGACCTACTGTAGAACATTATATTCCGATAAAAGATGCAATTCATATTGGAGTTAATTTTGCTTGGCGAAAAGAAAACATTTCCTTTGATTATCTCTTTACAAATGACAGTGCAGGAAACCTGAGTTGTGATCCAAAAATGGAAGTCGGATTTGAAAGAATTAAGGATAAAATTTTTATTTGCAAAAGACTTGAAAGAATGGAGGGTTTTGCCGCTTTTAACTATTCCGAAGAAATTTCGATGAAATATAATAATATTGCAAGATTCTACACAGAAATTACCATGACGGGAGAACATGTCTATCAAGATATTTGCTTTCATCCACTGGTTGACTTTTACAGTACGGTTTTTTCTGCCATTCATTTTGCCTTATTCACATATCCAAAAGAATTATATTTTGTCGGTTTAGATACTACTGCGACAGGTCATTTTTATGATGAAAACAATCCAAGCAACTTGACAATGACAAATATAAAAATCGGCTACGCTCGCATGAAAATGTTTGCGGAAAATCATTATCCCGACGTTGACATAATTTCTATAAATCCAGTGGGATTGAAAGGACTCTTTAAAGACGTTTACACTGATGAGTACAATCAAATAAATCATTAAGATATTGGAAAATTTATTTTGTACGAAATATCTTAAACAAAGGAAACAAAGAAGAATTTTTTTATGGCGAAAATTAAACGAGTTCACAGGAGCGGACGCAGAATTTTCAAGGGAATAATTTTTTTAATTATTACCTGTGCAATTTTGGGTGCTTTTGTGTATGTTCCATTTTTCACTCTGACAAATATAAATTTAAACGGTGCGAATTACATTACCACAGAAGACGTTATTAAAATTGGAAATATTTATATCGGCGAACCGCTTTTTGAATTGGAAACTGATACTATTGCTACAAGACTTTCAAGCGATTTGAGAATTGAAGAAGTAACCGTCAGAAGAAAACTTCCCGGCACTCTTGAAGTCACAATCAAAGAAAGAAAACCTGTTGCAACAATTATCTGTGATTACGGCTATTTGGATTTGGATAAATCAGGGACAATTCTTGACAGCTACAAAACTTTGAAAGTCATGCAAATTCCGATGATAACGGGAGCAACTGTACATGACAAATATATCGGCGATACTGTTGAAGATAAAATGGTTAAAGAAGTTTTAATTTTTCTTCAAAAAATAAATGCCGACGCATTGAACAAAATTTCTGAAATTGCAATTATCGAAGAAAATTATATCGTCGCTTATACAAATACTGAACGCTCTGTTCAAATTCGTATCGGAAAACTTGAACGTCTTGACGAAAAAGCCCGTCTTACTGAAGACTTTTTAAAAAATCTGGAAAATAATCCGAATCCGATTGAATATGTTGACTTTAATTATACTGCCCCCTTTATTAAACTTGCGAAATAAATTTTGTGGCAGGATTTTTTTTTTTTGCAAAGAATAACGATAAAAATTTATACGCAATTATTTTTTCGCAGGTGTTTCGGATAAGTGGTTTTGTTTTCAGGGAGGAGTGAAAAAAATGCCGACTGTAAGTTCAATTACAAAGCAGAGTGACATGGTCGCTCAGCTGTCGCACAAACTTTTTAAATTGGACATGGCGGCAGCTAATGACTCTATTTTGGTTGGAGGTTCCATTCAAACGGGTGCGAATTTTCTAAAATCAGAGTTTGGCGGTCAACCGGGCTTAACGACGATTGTAGAAAGTTACAAAACCGAAAAAGCCGATTTCGGTTCTAATCTCAAAGACGCACTCAGCAATTTGCAGAAGTCTGCCGATAATCTCAAAAATTCCGTGCAGTCTGAACCCGTTGAAACTTCTGAAGATGTTCCTGCGGAAGAAGTTAAAGCGGAAAAACCTGAAGTTCGTTCAAATCTTTCGACGCTTGGAGAATTTGCAAAAAATAATATTCCTCCGCACGAAAGAAATAATTTGGGACAGGCAGATACAAAAGTTCAGCAGGCTGCAAATTCTCGCCGTCAGCAGGGACAGGCTCAAAAAGTCGAGCGGGATTATTTCAAAGAGTTTGCAGAAAATTATCTTGTTGCCGACAAAAAACAAGATGACACTGCAAAAACTGAAGAAACTCAAACGGTTGAAAATGCAGTTCAAAATTTTGTTAAAAATTACAACGATGCCGCACAGTATTTAAAAGAAAAATCTTTAAGCAAAAATGAAGAGTTGACAAAATCCCTGAACGAAATCGGAATTTCTGTAAATTCTTCGGGCGAATTGTCAGTTGATACTCAGACTTTCGCAAATGCTTTGCAAAACGATTCAAAAAACGTCGGCGAAGTTTTGGGCAGTGACGGCTTGACAGGACAGCTTAACAAGGAAGTTGAGCGGGTAAATCGTCAAGGCGAAAATCTTTTCCCGTCAATAGTCGATTACGCAAGCAAAAAAAATTCTAATCGTTCAGAATCTCTCTACTCGGCAAAAAATATGATGACTGCGGCTTATGCAGGTATTCATTCGGGAAATTTGTTGAATGCTTTCACTTGATTTTAAAAAGATTCAGACATAAAAAAAGCGGTTCATTCCCTGAACTAATTGGGACATGAGCCGCAATTTTTTTCAGCAGATACGCGGAACTAAATTTCCGACAGGCATATCAACAATTCTGATTCCGCCGACTGAAGTTTTTAAACCGACTCTGCCCGCAGAATTTTCTACAACTTCGCCGATTATCGCAGAATTTTTTCCGTATTCAAAATTTTTCATGACAGAAAGAATTTTTTCGGCAGAATTTTCAGGAACAACCGCAATAATTTTTCCTTCGTTTGCAAGTTCAAGAGCGTCAAAACCCAAAATATCACAAACTCCGCGAACTTCTTCACGAATAGGAATTTTATTTTCCTCAAGCAAAATCCCGACACCAGCCACTTCCGCAATTTCATTCAACACCGCCGCAATTCCTCCGCGTGTTGCATCTCTGAGCATTGCAATTTTCGGCTCGACTTTCAGCATTTCAAAAATCATTTTATTCAGCGGTGCACAGTCAGACTGAATATTTTCGGGAAGTTCTAAGCCGTGACGCTCCGACAAAATTGTTACGCTGTGATCTCCGATTGTTCCGGAAATTAAAATTTTCATGCCTGCAGAAATATTTTTTGCGGAAATTCCAACGCCTTCGATAAGTTCACCGACTCCCGCAGTATTTATAAAAATTCCGTCCGCTTGCCCTTTGCCGACAACTTTTGTATCGCCCGTGACAATTTTTATTCCCGCCTCTTCCGCCGCCAAACTCATCGAACGGACAATTTTTTTCAAGTCGTCGAAGTCAAAACCTTCCTCAATAATCACAGCCGCCGACAAAAATTTTGGAACTGCTCCAGTCACCGCCAAATCATTCACCGTGCCGCAAATTGATAATTTTCCAATATTTCCGCCGCGAAAAAAAATCGGGCGTACTACATAACTGTCAGTAGTCATGGCAAGCTGTCCGATTTTCGCACCGTCATGAAGTTCATTCAAAAATTTATTATTAAATTCCGGCAGGATAATTTCATGAATTAAATCTGCACTGAATTTTCCGCCCGCACCATGTGCCAATGTAATTTTTTTCCTCAATTTTGTCACCTCGTTAATTATTTTTCAGTAGATATGATATTCTTTCCAAGGAATTTGATCCAGTCGAATTGATTTTAAAAATTCAACAATATCTTTTCTTCCGTAAAAATGCGGAGTGCCGTTTCTATCCTGCGACATTAAAATTATCGGCATATTCGGGAAAAAATATTGAAGTTGCTGTCTTGTGTGAATAATTCTGGAAGTGTAATTTGTTACGGATTGTTTGACGGCGACTATCGCAAAAGTTACACCTTGCTCAATTATCACCGCTCCATGAATTTTCATTTTAATTCACCTCATTTTTATAATATCACTATTATGTTATGATTTGTCAAATATTTTTTTGAATAAAGAAAAAATTTTCAGAAAGTTTTTTTACAATCAAGCAGGATAAATTTTCTGCCTACCGAATTTATCACTAGTTTTTGAAGTGTTTTAAATTTAGGAGGGTTTCTAATAATGTCGAAAAAGTTTTATGAAACTAAGATTGTTGGTGTTGGCGGCGACGTTCCAAAATTTCTGAGTGCAGTAAAAATGCTTGTTCTCTTCGATGATTCTATGGTGTTACCTGAACTTCGCAATTTTTCTGTTCTTCACAGCGGAAATAAACTCGACGGTGTTATTAAACCCGGCGACGTTCTCAAAGTTGCAGACAGCGAATTTAAAATTTTGAAAGTCGGCGGTGAAGTTCACAGCAATATTCGCACTCTCGGTCATGTCATTATTAAATTTGACGGCGGCAAAGGCGACTTGATGGAAGGCAGTATTCACGTCGAAGATAAACCTATTCCCGCTGTTCAAATTGGAGACTCTATTTCTATCAGAGAAGCAGGAGCTGACGCTCTCAAAGGCAAGAAAGCGGCGATTGTCGGAGCTGATAACGAAGTTGCAACAGCCTTGAAAAAAATTCTTGTCGATAACGGAGCAACAATAACAAGTGAAAGCGATTCCGAGATTGTCATAACAGTTAAGTAAATTCTGCATAAAAAAATAAAAACACCTTCCGCAGGAAAATAAATTTTTGCGGGAGGTGCTTTTTTTTGCAGGTTATAAAAAATTTTTTCACCGATGGCGAATGACTTCAAACCGCCATAAATTTACTTTCTCACGAACTCCGATATTTGCTTTTTGTTTTGCGATTGAAATTTGTTCTTCAACCGTGTCAATTCCTTCAAGGTCAGGCAAAAGTAAACCTCTCCGCCCGTTATTTTCTACGATAACTCCAAATTTTTTTACGTCCAAATCTTTTTCCGAAAAAATTCTTTCAGGCTCTTCCAAAATATCCACGCTGTAAATAATGTCGTCAAGTTCAGAAATTTCAACCAGTGAAAAACGCGGATCTCTTGAACAGGCTGAAATTGCATTTTGTAAAATTTCTTCGGCAATATTTTTTTGCGTCGGAAAAATTGTTCCGATACAGCCCCGCAAATTTCCGTCCTTGTGCAAACTTACAAAAGCACCTGCACGACGTGAAATCATTTCTGCAGGAAGATTTTTCGGAAGTTCGGCGGGCTTATGATTTTTTACAAAAAATTCCAAACTGTGGCGAGCAAGTTTAATATAATCGTCCTCAAGATTTTTTCTTTTTTCCAATTCGATCTTTTTAAATTCGGAAAGTTTTTCAGCAAAATTTCTCTCCGAATCTTCGCCGAGAATGTCAAAAAAAATAATTCCGTAACCGACTCCGAAAGTTCCTTCGTAAGATAATTTTTCAGCAGAGATTTTTTTATTGTCGAGTGCACCCGCCATAATCCAAAAACTTCTCAAACCACATTCGGCGGCACGGTTGCATAAATTATAATCCATCGTCAACAGTTTTAAAAAATCTCCGCTGCTCAAATTTTCCATGACTTCCGAATCAAATTTCGGACCCTCTTCAACAAAACCGTAAGCCCCTTTAGGTTTTAACTTGTGCGACAAGTCTCCGCTTGCGACAAAAATAATTTTTCTTCCGAGTTCGTCAGAAACTTTTGAAATAATTTTTCCGAAATTATAATGATCTGCGGCAGATAAACCGCTTAAACCTATTCGCAAAAATTTTACTTTTTCAAAATCTAATCCCGCCTGCTCCAAAAATCTCAAAGGAATCATCGTCCCATGATCCAATTCAGAATTTTTTTCGCCGAGAACTCCCGCAGGAATATTTTCATTCATAGCCTTATCAGAAAGTTTTTTAACAAATTCAGTGTCGTAATTTATTTTTAATTCGACTTGAGGAGCATGGAATTTTGAAAAATTTCCTTCGGCAGATTTTCCGGGCGAAATGTGAAAATAATCCGCGTACATAATCGAATGTGGACTGGTGATAATAATTGTGTCGGGATTTAATGCGACAATTTTTTCAGAAATTTTTTTGTAAGCGTCAGAAGTTGCAGAAATTTTTATTTCTTCTCCGCGACCAATTTCAGGCAGAATTATCGGCGGGTGCGGAACGACGACTGCGGCAAGAATACTCATAACAAAAAACCTCCCAAAATTTTTTTAGAAAAAAATATTTTTATTTTTGTATACTTCAGCATGTTTTTTTTGTCAAGGAAATTTCAGAAATAAAAGCAGACGTTTTATAAAATTTTTTTTCTCTCGGAATGAAGAAAAATTTTTATAAAAATGGTGGAATGTATAACTTTTTTGAAATTTATTTGCCGATTTTTTTAAAATTTTTTCATACCATCTTAAAAAAATTTGTAGCAAATTTTGAAATTCGTGAAAAA
>JAFZMV010000155.1 GCA_017553205.1 Selenomonadaceae bacterium
AATAACCCCACGCCTAAAGGCGGGGGCTTGCAAAAAGTCCTGATTGACTAGCTTAAGTCTTAACTGACTACGTTACCTGCGAAAATATAGGTACCTGCGAGCGTAAATCCTAACTTGTAGCTCTACGGCTTATGGTTAAACAGTTCTGAGGGGTAGGGACAGTGCTGTAAGTATACAAAACCGCAGGATAACATTGGCGAAGGATTATTACTCTAGCGGGCGGAGGCTTTAAAAGCAATTAAGCCCGCTCGCCTTTTGGCGAAAAAAATTTTTTTGAATGGAGAGAGTGCGGTTTCCTCCTCACAGCTAAAGCAGGGGGTATCCACCGCACATATTTGATGAATATAAATCTTATAAAATTTAATACGGACGTAGGCAAAACAAAGCCCGAAAATATCGTCAACAAAAATAATTCCTGTCCGTTCTGCGATGTGGAAAAACTAACCGACATTATCGACACGGACGGCGATATTATTTTCTTGAAAAATAAATATAACGTCATAGAAAACGCGGATCAATTTGTTTTGATTGAAGGTGCGGACTGTTACAGCGACATGCCGAAATATTCGCGGGAACACATGCACCGAGTTATAAAAATGGGCGTAAAACATTGGAAAAAACTTTTGAACTCCGGAAAGTATGAGGAAGTTTTGTTTTTTAAAAATTTCGGTCCGATGTCAGGCGGAACAATTCGCCACCCTCACATGCAGATTGTCGGCTTTCCAAAATTAAATTCTGAACTTCTTTTTGACGTGGAAGAACTTCAAGGGCTTGTTATTGCGAAAAAAAACGGCGTTGAATTAAATATTTCAAATTGTCCGCGTGTCGGTTTCGGCGAATTAAATATTATTGTCGAGGGCGGCGGAAGTTTGGAAACTCTGGCTGACTTTTTGCAAATCGGCGTTCATTATTTGATGAATCATTTCAGAAAAAATCTTCAAAGTTATAATATTTTTTTCTACCGCCGCGATGAAAAAATTTTCGCCAAAATGATGCCGCGTTTTGCAACTTCCCCGTATTTTGTCGGCTACAATATTCATTTTCTCCCGCGAAATATTTATCAAATAGCGGAAGAAGTCAAAAAAATTTATTTTTCTGACTCTCCCTCTTGATCATATAAAAAATTTTTAACAGAGTTATGAATTTGTTTTGTTTTCTGATTTTGTTTTTGGTTCAGATTTTTTCAAAGTTTTTTTTGCAAAGTCCAGAATACAGCCCGAAGCATTTAAACTTGATACAGGCATGACTTCAGCTTTTCCGTTAATTGAATAAAACCAATTTTCTCCGCGTTCATAAAAATTAAATTTACTGCGGTTCTCGTCTTTATGACCGGTAATAATATCAATCACTGTTACAGAAAATTCTTTTCCGCCTTTGTCCCAAAAAAGTTCGTTATCTTCGATGAAAACACTGATTCTGTCATTTCCCCAGACCCATGCCTGTTCAGCGTGTGAAGTTTGCATGCAAAAAAATAAAATCATCACACAGAAAAAAATTTTTTTCATGATAAAAACTCTCCCCTAATTCCGTTTTTAAAAATTTTTTCGGCTTTAACTCTGATGAATTCTCCGAGTTTAATTTTTTCATCAGCGGGAACATAACCGCGGATATAATTTTTTGTGAGTCCGTCAATAAGTCCGTTTTCTTCAGTTTCCGCGATAATTTCCACAGTCTGCCCGATAATTTTTTCGGCAAAAATTTTTTCTTTCGTGTTCGCAATTTCCAAAACTTTTGCGGCACGAATTTTTTTTGTCTGCGAATCAATTTGATTTTTCATTTCAGCCGCCAAAGTTCCTTCACGCAACGAATAAGGAAAGACATGAATTTTGCTGAAAGGTTGACTGTTCAAAAAATTTAAAGTTTCTTCAAAATGTTTTTCAGTTTCGCCGGGAAATCCCACAATTAAATCAGTCCCGATAGAAATTTCAGGAATTTCTTTGACAAGCCGAGAAGTTAAATCTGAAAAATTTTTCGTCATGTAAGGTCTGTGCATGGCTTTTAAAATTTCGTCACTGCCCGACTGCAAAGGCAAATGAACATGGTTACAAATTCTTGAATCATTTTTCATCAAGTCAATAAGTTCGTCAGTCATTTCAGCAGATTCAAGAGAACCGAGCCGAAGTCTTGCAGGTTCAGCAGTTTCCAAAACAATTTTCACCGCATCGACAAGAGAAATTTTATTTTTAAAATCCCTGCCGTAAGCACCGATATGAATTCCCGTTAAGACAATTTCTTTAAAATTATTTTTTTTGAGTTCCCGACATTCTGCACGGATACTTTCTAAACTTCTTGAACGAACTCGACCGCGAACAAACGGGATAATACAATACGAACAAAAATTATTGCAGCCGTCCTCAATCTTCAAAAATGCTCTGGTTCTTTGCGGAGTGTGCGGAAGTTCTTCAAATTCAGAAATATTTTCAACATCATTGACGAAGAAAATTTTTTCTTTGCGATTTTTTAAAACTTTCTCAACAAGTTCAACAATTTTCATTCTGTCAGAAGTTCCGATAATTATGTCAACGCCGTCAATTTCAGAAATTTTTTCAGGTTCTTTTTGTGCATAACAGCCGACAACAGCCAAGACCGCATTTTTATTTGCACGGGAAAATTTTCTAATCATCTGCCTTGATTTTTGAGAACTCAACGCGGTCACCGTGCAGGTATTTACCACAACAATATCAGCAGTTTCAATTTCGTTTGAAATTTCATAGCCCGCCGCAAAAAAAAGTTTCTGCATTGCCTCAGTTTCATATTGATTCACTTTACAGCCCAAAGTGTGAAAAGCTACCTTCAAAATTTTTCTTCCTCCCCAAAAAAGTTTTCCGCGAACATTTTAATAGACTTGCAGAATTTTGAAAAGTTTTTTACGTAAAAATTTTATTATTTCGTTTAATTTTTGAAAAAAATTTTTTTCTATAGTCAACAAAAATCTCAAAATATTGAAAATTGATAAAAGCTCTGATAAACTTATCAATATTGATTAATCAATATCAAAAGTTTATAGGTTGACTTTAAACCTAAATTTATCATATAAGGGGAATTTTTTAATGATAGTTGTAATGTCGCCCAATGCGACGAAAAAAAATCTTGAAAACGTCTTAAAGAAATTGGAGAAACTAAATTTAAGAACTCATCTTTCTGAAGGCGAAGACAGAACCATTGTCGGAGTTATCGGAGATAAAAAAATTATCGCCAATCTCGAAATGGAAATGATGGCAGGAGTTGAAAAAACTGTCCGCATTACCGAAAAATATAAACTTGTCAGCAGAGATTTTCACCCGCTCGACACAATTATTGATGTTGACGGAGTAAAAATCGGCGGAGAAAAAATTGTTGTCATGGCGGGTCCTTGTGCCGTTGAAAGTTTGGAACAGCTCAGAGAAACTGCACAGGCTGTTAAAAGTTGCGGTGCGGAAATTTTACGCGGAGGAGCATTTAAGCCGAGAACTTCGCCGTATGATTTTCAGGGCTTGGGCGAAGAAGGTTTAAAACTTCTGCGGAAAGTTGCCGATGAATTCGGAATGAAAGTTGTTACTGAAATTGTTGACAGATCTGACCTTGAACTTGTCGAAAATTACGCGGATATTCTTCAAGTCGGAGCAAGAAATATGCAGAATTTCCAAATGTTGAAAGCACTCGGCGAAAGTAAAAAACCTGTCATGCTTAAACGCGGACTTTCTGCAACAATTTCCGAATGGCTCAATGCGGCTGAATACATTATGAGCGGCGGAAATGAAAATGTTATTTTCTGCGAACGCGGAATAAGAACTTATGAAACTTTTACCAGAAATACTTTGGACTTGTCGGCAGTCGCGGCAATTAAAGAACTTTCGCATTTGCCGATTGTTGTAGATCCAAGTCACGGAACCGGACGCAGAACAATGATCGCACCCATGTCAAAAGCGGCAATAGCGGCGGGAGCAGATGCCTTGATGATTGAAGTTCACCCGCACCCTGAAGTTGCACTTTCTGACGGTAATCAGTCATTGACTCCCGAAAGTTTCAAAAATTTGATGAATGACTTGAACGGAATTGCAAAAGCTGTAGGAAAAACTTTATGAACGAAAAAATTTTACTTCCGAAAACTCTGGCGATAATCGGCGTGGGTTTAATCGGCGGTTCACTCGGTCTTTGTCTGAAAAAAAAGTTGGGAGATAAAATTTTTATTACCGGTCTTTGCAGGACAGAAAATTCCATGAAAACTGCTGTGGATTTGGGAGCGGTAGACTTTGCAAGTTCCGATATTGAAAAAGTTGTCGGAAATGCGGAAATAATTTTTTTAAGTCCGCCGGTTCTGCAAATTGTGCCGATGGTGAAAAAAATTCTGCCTTATCTTAAACCCGGAACAATTTTGACGGACGCGGGAAGTACTAAAAAATTTATTGCCGAAGAATTGAAAAAAATTCTGCCGAAAGATATTTTTTATATCGGCGGTCACCCTATGACGGGAAAAGAAAAGTCGGGAGTTACTGCGGCAAGTGCCGACCTTTTCAAAAATAAAGTTTACGTCATTATTGATGATGCGAATATTCCCGCTGATGTTTACGAAAAATTTATGAATCTTTTGCAGTTGACAGAGGCGAATTTTACTCCGCTTGACATTGAACGCCATGACCGTTGTGCGTCGATTATAAGTCATGTTCCTCATATTACGGCGGCGGCTCTTGTAAATTTATTAAATCAAGCGGGCGGAGATTTATATTTTTGTCTGAAACTTATCGGCGGCGGATTTAAAGATACAACAAGAATTGCAAGTTCAAACGCTGATATGTGGGCAGATATTTGCATGACGAATTCAGAGGCGATTTCCAATCATCTTAGAGAATTGCAGGATATTTTGGGAGAAGTCATTCAAGCCGTCGATAATCATGACAGACAATTTATTTACGATTATTTTTCACGCTCGAAAAAAAGACGCGATGAAATTTTGGAGAAATTTGAAAAGAAATTTAATCCAAACTGATAAACTTTTATTTACAAATTTTAATTTTTCTGACCGGGTTTTCGGTCTTTTTTTATTAAAAAATTTTTGCAAAAAAAATAAAAGCCCCTTTGAAGGGACTTCTACTTCTGAACTATGTTCCATCTGATTAGTTAAATTTTCTTAGCGAAATTTGCGTTTGCGAGCCGCCTCAGATTTCTTTTTACGGCGGACACTCGGTTTCTCATAATGTTCGCGTTTGCGAACCTCTGCAAGAGTTCCTGCTCTTTGACATGTACGCTTAAAACGACGGAGAGCACTGTCGATGGATTCGTTCTTTCCAACCTTAACTTCATTAGCCACGATATCTTCCCTCCCTCCGCGTCAAAATCAATAACCGAAAACGTTGCAATTTTATCACTTAGCAGCTTTAACGTCAAATAAATTTCACGGAAATTCACGAGCGTTTCATAAATTTTTAAGCGGAAATGACATCAAGGAGCAGTTTGTCATTGAGAAGACAGGATAAAAGATTTTGCCTGATACTGCGTTTGCTTTTAATCTTAATCAAATATTTTTTGTGTAAAGCAATGGCGAAC
>JAFZMV010000156.1 GCA_017553205.1 Selenomonadaceae bacterium
CCAAATATTTTTTGTGTAAAGCAATGGCGAACTTTCGGAAAATATTTATGGTTATGTGTGCTTGTTCCGATTGAAAATCGCAGTAGTTTTCGCCAAATACTGCGTCCAAAATCCGGTGCATACTCTCAATTTTCCAATGCTCACTCACCACCGACAAAAATTTTTCCTCGTCTGCTTTCAACGAAGAAATATAATAGCCTGTTTCCTGTGTTGTTTTCTTCGCTGTGGAAATTATATTCTCCACCGCAAACACATTTTTCAATCCTGACCAATTATAACGCTCTTTCAGCCATTCTGTATCTGTCATTTTTTTGCAAATTCTTTTCTCAATTCGTCCATGATTATTTTTCCTTTTACGTTCAAAATTTCCGGCATTTCTTGAAATGTCGCTATTTCGTTTGTTTTCTCGTGAATTTTTTCTTGCCCGAGTATTAATTAGTTTTTGACGGAATTTTTGTTATTCCAAAATTCTCTGCCAAAAATTCCGATCTGCTCTCTGCAAAAAAAATTATTTCACAAAACTCGGTCATTCGGCACATTACCGCACACATCACTATTGTTAAAACATATGCCAATTTGTATTTTAATAACCTTCGTGGCGAGGATCTTCTATTTCAGAAAAATATTCTTGCACTTTTAACTCACTCCTTATTTTTTTCGGAGTGTAACATTTTTATCCAAAATTTTTATGAAACGCCCGTCTGTCATTGAAAATTTTTTCTTGACAGAGCAACATTTTTATATTACCATAACCGACACACGCCGACTTAGCTCAGCTGGCAGAGCAGTTCATTCGTAATGAACAGGTCGTCAGTTCGATTCTGACAGTCGGCTCCATAAGAAATCAACGCCCCGCAAGTTTTGTGGGGCTTTTATAATGCAAATATTCAGCAGACAAAAAATTTACAAATGGCAACAAATCTTTTTCGTATCAAATATAATACTCCCCACGAACAAATTCGGGGGAGTATCGATCATAAACAGTAAATTCACATAAAAGCGAATTTTTTTATCATTACGAATGGTAAACTTATTTATCAGAGTAAGTAATGAAATCATTCTCCGCAGTAAGATTATCATAATTTGTTGCAGAAATTTTTTCAAGGGAAGAAGGTGTCAAATCATTTTTAGTAATTTCGGAAAGATTATCTGATGTCACAAAATTATTTTCTTCCGCAAACCACAAATTAGACACATTTGCAGAAATTGTTTGTGTGCTTGTATATTTCTTGGTCGTGGATTTTCCTTTTGCGTTAATCGTTGTGATGCTTTTGCCTTTTCCGTTTTTAACCGTAATAGTTCCCGTGCCTACTTTGAAAATTACATCTTTGCCTTTAACGGTTGCTTTGGTAATTGCTCCGGAAGTAATTTTAATTTTATCCTGTCCTGCCTTGTAATCAGTGATAACGTCATTACCTGAAGATTTTGAATAGACAAAAACATCCTTGCCTGCTCCACCAGTCAAAGTATCGTTACCTGCTCCGCCGATTAAAGTATCATTTCCTTTATTGCCGATCAATTTATCGTTACCATTTCCACCTGACAAGGAGTCATTACCTTTGCCACCTGTTAAGGTGTCATTTTTTGAAGAACCTTTCAAGGTTGCTGCTTTTCCGACATTTGTCAATTTACCCGCACTGCTTAAAGCGTAAGTGTATCCGCCACCTTCGACAGAGGCTCCATCTGCTCCAACAATGCCTGATGCAAAAGTAACGGTTTTATTTTTCAGAGTGATTTGACTTGATTCAGTGCCTTCCTTCAAGCCGTCAACAGTAATCAAAGTACTTCCGTCGCCGCTTGCTTCAGAATAAGTGATAGATTTTCCGTCCGAAGCCAAAGTATAACCTGCAGTTTTTCCGCCCTTATTGTAAGTTGCCTTTGTGCCTGCAACTTCCCAGCCCGCTTCTACAACCGAAGGAGTTTCGACATCATCGCCCAATTCCAAACTGTAGCCGGTAGAAATTTTAACTTTGCTTGTACCAAGTGCATTTGCCGATACAGTTACAACTTTATCATTGCTATTCAATTCAAAATCTTCTTCAGTTGCTTTGGAATTGATTCCGCTGATTTTTACAAGAGTTTTTCCGCCACTCGGCTCTACATAAACAATAGTATTTTTCTTGCTTGAGAGTTCATAACCTTCGGTAACTTCTTCGGTTTTAAAGGTTGCAGTCAAAGCAGAATCATCAATTCTCCAACCTTTAGAAATCGTTTCAGAAGCAAGACCTTCAGCAAGTTCCAAAGTGTAGCCTGCCTCAGATTTTATCGCAACATTTCCTTTAGACAATGCACCTTTTGACAAAGTAACAGTTTTGTTTTCATCATCAATAGCAAAGTCATCTTCACTTGCCCAATTTTTAATTCCTTTTATAGTTGCAAGTACCTCGCCACCGCCTGCTGTGTTGTAAGTGATTTTAGTTTTATCGCTTGAAAGAGTATAACCCGCAGAAGTAACAGCTGAAGTATAAATTGCATCGGTGCCTTCAATATCTATAGTGGCACTTTTAGTTGTTCTTGAAATCGGAACCGTGCTGTCAAGTTTCAAAGTATATCCTTCAGATACAGTAACGTCATTGTTGTCGAGTACTTCATTGGATACTGTAACGGTTTTACCATTAACTTTAATATATCTTTCGTAACCGCCATCAATCGATTTGACTCCTGTTAATTTTACCAAGTCTCCTCTGAAATCGGAAGTAAGGGTAACTACTTTTGTTGGTGAATCATATTTCCAAGTGAGGGTTTCAGGAATTATATTTCTATCAAGGTTTAACTCATCTTTATAAGTGTAGGCGTTTTTCAAAGTTACTTTGCCTTTGTTGGTTTTGACGACAATATCATTGCCACTTTTCACTGTAGCTTTTAATGAGCCACCGATAATTTCCAGCTTGTCATCTGCTTTGAAACCGTAAATAATATCGTTGCCATCGCCGACAGTGTACTGAACGACGGTATTTATTGCACCGGTTTCATCAAGTCTGATAATATCGTTACCTGCACCGCCGCTTACTGTATTGTCTTTGCCATTAATAGTGATATGATCAATACCTGCATCGCCGTATACAAAAGAATTGTTGCCAGAACTTTCAATCGTATCTTTACCTGCACCGCCGTTTATTGTGGCGTTATTGGCGGAGGAGAAAATTTTATCATTTCCGTTTCCGCCGTTAATCAAAGATTTTTCTTTGGCAGTATCATTGATGGTGTCATTACCGCTGCCGCCGTCAACTGTTGTATTTGAACCGCTGAAAGAAATTGCGTCACCGCTTGATCCGCCAATAATAGAGTTATCCGAACCGCTTGCGGAAATATAGTTATAACCTTTAGTACTTCCGATTATTGTGATATTTTGTTCTTCGGCGGTAATATCTGTGGAATCAGACTCGCTTGCATCTACATAAGACCAACTTCCGCCTACAAAAATTTTATCAGTTCCTGAACCGCTGACAACTGTTGTTGAGGCTCCGTAAGTTTCAATATTGTCGTCGCCTTCTCCGCCGACTACTGAATTTACGCTTCCTTGAGCAATAATGTAATCGTTACCTGCACCGCCGAGCAAAACATTATTTTTTCCGCTTGCAGAAAGTTCGTCGTTGCCTGTTCCGCCGTCAATAGTAACGGTTTTGCCCGAACTGTCGATAGTGTCATTACCGGCGAGGGCATAAACTTTTAAATTGCTTTGAGTATACTTTTTTTTGTCGTTTCCCGCTGTCAACTTGCTGGTCACCACTGCAAAAAGTTGAAGGTCAAAAACTTTTTTGTTCATAATCTATCATCCTTTCCAAGAAATCTTTCGTGAACATCTCTAAAACGTGCATATCATACTCCAAAAAAATTTTTTTGCAATAGTAAAAAACAAAATTTAACTAAATTTTAATCAATTTTTAATGTCAGAGAATTTTATTACTTCGACGAATAAAAATACAAAAACCAAGCGACAAAGCAACCTTCGATAAAGGACAAATTTTTTTGGAGAAACAAATTTGAAATTTTTTCAGGATAATCGTCGTTTATATTTAAAAATTCTCCGATTTCTTTTACTGCATATCCTTTTTCTTTAAACTCAATTATTCTGCTTTTGACGTACTCTCGAATTTCAGGGTTCGTCTTTTTTAAATTCATTCTTTCTATATTTTCATTTTACCATTTATTTTCGTCGGAGTAATAAAACAAATTTTTATAGTGTTCATTTCGACATCAGACGCTCCTATAATTCTTCTTCCGATTTTTTTATTTTCGCGAATATAATCCAAAATTTCAGCAGTAATAATTTCCCCGGGATTTAAAATCGGAATACCCGGCGGATAAAAAGTAATTTCCTCTGCACAAATTTTCCCGACAGATTTTTCAAGCGGAATATTTTCACAGTTAGAAAAAAATATTTCACGCGGTGAAACTTCTGCGACAGAAATTTTTTCGGAAAAATAATTTTTAAAAGTCGGCAGAGGAGATTTTTTTTTGTACGACGATAATTTTTTTAGGGCATTGACTAATTTTGAAATTTTTTCTTTATTATCAGCGTAAGTTATCAAAAATAATAAATTTTCCGCGTCAGAAAGTTCGCACTGAATTTTTAATTCATGACGCAAAATTTTTTCTGCCTCTAATCCCGTCAAATTTAAATTTTCTGTGTTGACGGTGACTTTTGTTAAGTCCAGCGAAAAATTTTTTACTTTGTAGAAAGTTTTCAAGCCGTCAATTAAATTTATTTCTGCACGGAGTTTTTTTGAAAGTTCGACAGCAGATAAAATTTTTTCTCGTCCTGATTCAGCCATTTGAAGTCGTGCGATGTCGAGGGAAGCGAGCAATAAATAATTCGGGCTTGTCGATTGTAATAAACTTGCCGCCCGCCGAACTTTTTCCAAGTCTATAAAATCTTTTTTCGCCAAAAGCATGGAAGTTTGAGTGAGGGAACCCAAAATTTTATGCGTTGATTGTGCCGATAAATCTGCCCCCGCGTCCATTGCAGAAATTGGAAGTTGTTCACAAAAATTTAAATGGGCTCCATGTGCCTCATCGACAAGCAGTAACATTTTATTTTCGTGAAGAATTTCGGAAATTTTTTTTAAATCTGCCGCCACTCCGTAATAATTCGGCGAAGTTAAAATTAAGGCTTTTGCTTGCGGAAAATTTTTTATTGCCTGTTGAAGAGTTTCGATTTTCAAATTCAGCGGGATTTTTAATTCTTTTGAAAACTCTATCGGCAAAAAAATCGGAATTGCTCCCGCCAAAATTATTCCCGCCATAACTGAGCGGTGAGAATTTCGCGGAACAAAAACAAAATCGCCTTCCTTTAGCGTCGATAAAATCATGGCTTGAACTGCTGAAGTTGTCCCGTTTATCATGAAAAAAACTTCGTCCGCATGAAAAAGTTCTGCCGCCAAAATTTCAGCCGATTTTATGCAGGAGTGTGGGCTGTGCAAGTCGTCAAGTTCTTCCATCAATGAAACTTCCTGCCGCAGTCCTTCCGACGTTATTAAATTTTTCAAGAGTTCATGAGCTCCAAGTCCCTGCTTGTGTCCGGGCGTATGGAAAGCAAATGCACCGTCTGCCGAATATTTTTTCATTGCCTCGACGAGCGGTGCAGAAAATTTTTTGTTCAAAATAATTCCTCCAAAAAAATAATCGGGACTCTTTAGACTTGTGAAAAAAATTTCCTGCATTTTTAAAAATTGTCATGAAAAATTTTAGTGATATAATTTGAGGCAAGAAATTTTTTTTGGGGTGACGTTTATGAAAATCAGAATCGCGGGCATTGTCCCAGAATCTTTTGTTGACGGAACGGGAATCAGATTTACAATTTTTTTTCAGGGCTGTTTAAGAAACTGCAAAGGTTGTCATAATCCTGCCACACATGATTTAAACGGCGGAGAAATTTTGGAAACTGACGAAATTATTTCTGCAATAAAAAAAAATCCGCTCTTGACCGGAATAACTTTGAGCGGCGGAGAACCTTTTTTGCAAATTGAACCTGCTTTGGAACTTGCCAAAGCTGCAAAAATTTTGGGCTTAAATGTTTGGTGCTACACGGGATATAAATTTGAAAATATTCCTGCCGATGCCGAAGAACTTTTAAAAAATATCGACGTGCTTGTTGACGGAGAATATATTGAAGAGTTGAGAGATTTGGAGTTAAATTTTCGCGGTTCAAAAAATCAAAGACTTATCGACTTAAATAAAACTCGCGAATTAAAAAAAATTATTCTGCTGGAGGAGTAGAATTTATTTTTTTTATGATATTTGAAGTAGAACGACCTTCAACCAAATTTATAAATTTTACTTCGCCGCCGTAACTTTGAACAATTTTTGCTTCGGGCAGATTTTCCAAATTATAATCTCCGCCCTTAACGTAAATATTCGGGCGAATTTCGGAAATTAAATTTTCTGCAGTATTTTCTTCGAACAAAACAACATGATCTACGGCTTTTAAACCGAGCAAAACTTCTGCACGGTCTTGTTCATTATTTATGGGGCGAGTTTCTCCCTTGAGTTTGCGGACGGATTCATCACTGTTAAGACCTACAATTAAAATCCCGCCGAAATTTTTTGCCGCAGTCAGATAACGAACATGTCCCGCATGAATAATATCAAAACAACCGTTTGTAAAAATAATTTTTTCTCCCTTAATACGAATTTTTTCACAAAACTCGAAAAGATTTTTTCTGTCAATCAACATAATATTTTCACCTCGAAAAAATTATATCACAAAAAAAATTTTGATTAAATAAATGTGCGTGATATAATTCCGCGTAATATTTTTTCGGAGGTTTTATAAAAAAATGTTTGGAATAGGTGCGGGAGAATTTGTAATAATCTTAGTCGCAGGGCTTATACTTTTCGGACCGAGCAAACTTCCTGAATTGGGCAAGTCACTCGGAAAGGCTTTAAGAGAATTTCGCAAGGCACAGGCAGCACTTTCCGCAACTTTGGAAGGATCTGCGGAACCTGTAAAAAAATCTTCACCGCCCGCACAAGAAAAAGTTTCCGAAGAAAAAAATTCTGACAAAAAAATTTCTGCGGTAACTGTTGACGATGTTATAAATTTAGCAAAAAAAAATCCCATTTCAGAGGAGAATTTGAATGAAAAAATTTCTGACGGCGGTTCTGTTAATAATGTTTCTGCCGACAGCGGCACAGGCAATGACAATACAAGAGGCAGTACAGACGGCTCTGGAAAAAAATCCGAATCTGCAAAGAACTGAAAAAGCTATCGACGTGGCAGAAGAATCTTTAAAAATTGCGAAAGGAAATAAAAATTTTTCTGTGTCGGCGACAAGTGGAGGAAATATTTCAAAAACTGAAGGAACGGAAGAGTCTGAATCAATTTCCGGAAGAATCAGCGGTTCACTTCCGATTTATTCGGGTAAAAAATTGGAATCTCAAATAAAATCTGCCGAATTGGAAATTGACGCGGCAAAATTTTTGTTCAATCAAGCAAAAGATGATTTAGTTCATGACGTTGCAACGGCTTATGTAAATGCTTTGGAAACTTTAGCCGAATCAAAAGTTTATTTGGAAACTGAAGAAAATTTGGCTGAACATGAAAAAAATATTTCCGCACTCTATGACGCGGGAGCAAAAGCAAAAATTGATTTACTTCGTGCTCAAGTCGAAACTTCAAACGCCGAACAAAATACCGCAAAATCTCGTGCGGCTTATGAAGTCAACTTGACAAATTTGGCAACTCTCATGTCATTGCAAAAAATTTCCGGCTTAACTGTCGAAGAATTTCAAACTTCTTTAGAAATGGAAGAGATTGAAAATTTTTTGACGAAGGCTGACGAAAACCGAAATAATTTAAAAGCCGACGAAATTAAAATAGATCAAGGCGAAGTCGATATTGAAATTGCAAAATCCGGAAAACGTCCGACACTTTCTGCGGAAATAAGTGCAAGTTTAGATGCTCATTCGAGGGAGTGGCATTTAACGCCGTCTGCATCTGCGGGAATCAATGCGAACTGGAATATTTTTGACAGCGGAATTACAAAGGCTCAAATTCAGTCCGCAGAAATTGAACTTGAACGCCTTCAACTTGCCATGAAAACTGATATTGATTCAGTTCACGAAGAAGTTATCACGGCTTATAAAAATTTAAAAATTGCGTTGACGCGAATAAAAACAACTCAAAAAGCGGTTGCACTTGCCGAAGAAGAAAGATTTATCGCTACTGAAAAATATCGTGCAGGCGAAGGAATTTTACTTGATGTTCTTGATGCGGAAGTTTCTTTGACTGAGGCGAAAAAAAATCATGTCAGTGCTTATCATGATGTCATTCGCTACAGATTAAATTTAGCACATGCAATCGGCGATACTTTATCTGTTATAAATTGATACACTAAAAAAAATTTTCCCAAAAATAAAATTTAGGGCGGTGAAATTCATGGAACTTCGCAAAGGTCAAAAAATTTCTTTGGATGAAAATTTTTTCACTGTGAAATTTGAGCGGGAAAATTCTCCGCTTGAAATTGATACGGCGGCTTTTCTTCAAGAATACGGCGGAAAAGTCGGCGGCGATGAAGATTTTATTTTTTACGGCAACACTTCGCACAATTCGGAAAGCGTCAGCCATTTGAGCGACGATTCTCTAAAAATTGATTTGTCAAAAGTTCCCAAGCGTATAGAAAAAATTTCTTTTACCGCAACAATTTATGATGCTGAAATCAGAAAACAAAATTTTGGTCAGCTTGGCAGGGCAGTTTTGAGAATAAAAAATGCTCAAGGCGAAGAAGTTGCAAATTTTCCGCTCGAAAATTTTTCTGTTGAAAATGCCATAGTTCTCGGCGAATTTTACAAATATAAAAATTCTTGGAAATTTAACGCGGTCGGTGCGGGTTTCAGCGGTGGACTTGCCGCACTCTGTAAAAATTTTGGAATAGAAGTTACTGACGAAATGACGGCTCCTCCTCCTCAAGAAAAAATTGAACCGCCAAAGTCAAAAAAATTTTCTTCAGAAAATACTTCCGCTCCGAAAAAAATTGAAATTCGTAAGGGACAGAAAGTAAAAATTACCAAAAACAAAAACGGTCTGGGCGAAATTGTTATAAATTTAAATTGGAGTCAGCCTTCGCAGTCAGGATTTTTCAGCCAATTTTTGAATCGCGGGATTGATTTAGATTTGGCTTGCCTCTACGAACTGAAAAGCGGCGAAATTGGAGCGGTTCAGGCGTTGGGAAATTTATTCGGCGATTTAAATTCTCCGCCTTATATTGCACTTGACGGCGACGACAGAACGGGAAATAATGCGGGCGGCGAAACTATCAGAGTCAACGGAAAATTTATAAATAAAATTGAAAGAATTTTAATTTTCACGTTTATTTATTCCGGTGCGGCGAACTGGGAAGAAGCAAAAGGAATTGTTACGGTAAAATGTCCCGGCAATCCCGATTTAATTGTCAGAATGGACGACTACGGCTCTAAAAAGCCAACTTGTGCTATTGCTCTTTTGGAAAATGTCGGCGGAACATTCAGTGTTGAAAAAATTGTGAATTTCTATTATGATTCACAGCAGATGGACGAAGATTTTGACTGGGGTCTTAATTGGACCGTCGGTCGAAAGGATTGAATTTTGAAAGGGGTTTTTTTTATGGCTGTCAGTTTAAGAAAAGGTCAGAAAGTTGACTTGACAAAAGGTAATCCCAGTTTGAAAAAAATTTTAATCGGTTTGGGCTGGGACGTAAACAAATACGACGGCGGTTTTGATTTTGATTTGGACGCGGCGGCTTTCCTGCTCAACGACAGCGGAAAAGTCAACGGCGACGAAGATTTTGTTTTCTATAACAATCTTAAACACGTCAGCGGCTCCGTTGAACACATGGGCGACAACTTGACCGGCGAAGGTGAAGGCGACGACGAAGAAATTAAAGTGGATCTCGAAAAAGTTCCCGCTAACATTTCCAAAATTGATTTCACCGTTACAATTTATGATGCGGAAACCCGCAAGCAGACTTTCGGTCAAGTTTCAAATGCTTATATTCGTGTTGTTGACGATACAACTGGCAAAGAACTTATCCGCTATGACTTGGGCGAAGATTTTTCTGTAGAAACTGCGGTTGTTGTCGGCGAAATTTATCGTCACAACGGAGAATGGAAATTTAATGCGATAGGTTCAGGTTTCAGCGGAGGACTTGCTGCTCTCGGCAGAAATTTTGGAGTTAATGTTTAATTAGGTATTCAAAATTTTCTAACCCCTGAATTCTAAAAACTAATTCCTAAAATTTCGAAAAAGGAGAAATTTTTATGTGTAAAGAATGTGGCTGCGGAGAAAATAACGGAACAAACCGTCTGCAGTTCAATGCAAATGGTTACACCGAAGACAGTGCAAAAGAAGTTGAAAAAAGTTTGCTCGGACTTCCAGGCGTAATGTACGTTCATATTCATGCACACGACGGCGAAACAACTATTGACTACGATCCGAAAAAAACAAAACTCATGGAAATTATCGGAGTCTTTGCAAAGCATAATGTAATTGCTGAAATTTAAAATCAAAAAATTTTCACAACAAAAAATCCTCCCTCTTGAATTTCTCAAAAGAGAGGATTTTTTTATTTCAGTCAGATTTTATTATCTCTTCATGTTGATAATAGTTTCAAGCATTTCATCAGCGACGGTTATAATTTTGGAATTGGACTGGAAACCGCGTTGAGTAATAATCATATCGGAAAGTTCATTTGAAAGGTCTACGTTAGACATTTCAAGAGCAGCGGGAGTTACGGTCAAGCCGAGAGCAGAAACCGTCTTAACATTCGCCGCACCTGAGTTGTTGGATTCCTGGAAAAGACTTGTGCCGACTTTTGTCAAACCTGTAGAATTGACGAACTGAGCAACAGCTATTTGAGCCTCAAAACGTCTTACTCCGTTTGTGTAAGTTCCTGTAATAATGCCTGCTCCGTCAACAGCTACGGACTGCAAAACGCCAAAAGCATAACCATCTGCTGTCGGGAAAGCAGTAGAGCCGCCCGAATATTGAGTTAAACCACTGAAATCTATAGATGCCGAAGTGTCATCTGAGCCGTTACCGTCTGAATATTGAAGGAGCATTTGAGAACCAGAAGTTTCTGCAGAGTTCAAAGAACCGTCTGTATTGAAGTAAATGTAACCTGCAGCACCGTAAGCCAGTATATGATCCTCCGTTGTTTCACCTGAAGTGTCATAAATCGGATAATACATTTCTTCGGGATTGATCACAAGAGCTTTTTCCTTCTCTGACAAAGCATTATATTCTGTTTTCTTGGTTTCATAATCTTCTTTAGTAATGCGGTTTAAATATCCTTCTGTCTTTGAACCGTTCTTTTCTGTTTGAGTATATTGAACGGCAGGATCTTTTTCGCCTGTACTCGGTGCAATGTATGCCATCCATCTGTTATTAAATTTCTCTAAAGCTGCGTCATAATTTGCTTTATCAGTTGTTTCATAATTCGGGTAGGCTTTTTGTAATGCCGCAATTTCATCTCTGGTAGCGTTTTTCTTATCTAACAACAAAGTGATTAAATGTGTATTACCTTCGGAGTCATAAAGACTTGCGGATGTAGTAACGGGTATGCTGTGAGCAAGCTGATAGTATCCTGTAGTGACTTTTTGAGTAGTGCCGTCACTCAATGTCAAAGTTGCTGAAATAACATTCTTTCCGTCAACATTTACCGAAGAAACATATTCTCCGCCTACAGTAACAGAACCTTTATAGGTTACGGCATCTACAACAGCTGTCTTTCCGGTATTTCCTTGATAATCAGTGTAGGTTATTTTTGCTTGTGCAACACCTTCATCGTCCAAGCTGTCAGCACCGTCCACTTTGTTTCCTTGTGCATCCTGAAATTCAACCGCGGTTATTTTACCGCCGTTCAAAACTGTTGTTTCGTCGCCCGTACCCTTTGTATAAGTAATAGCTGTTATAATTGGAGAACCTGAATTAAGGTTGCCATTAAAATCGACTGCAGTAGTTGCTGCTGCGGGCATGGTCTTACCTGCCGGAACGATTATATTTGTAGTAGGAGCATTTGTATTTAATGAGCCGTCAACTGCATTCCAGCCTTGAACATAATAACCGCTACCGGGTAAAACATAATTTCCTTCTGCGTCAAACTCAAAAGCACCGTCACGAGTGAAATAAGTCTGATTACCGCTCTTCAATACGAAAAGCCCATTGCCTGAAAGAGCCACGTCAGTATTTTTTCCTGTAGCCTGCGGAGAACCGTCAGTAAAAATCAAATCAACGCTGGCAACTGCCGCACCAAGTCCAATTTGTTTAGGGTTAGTACCGCCCAGATTATCCGAAGGCGAAGAAGCACCTGTTTGAGTTTGAGCAAGCATATCTGAAAAAGTTACGCGGCTGGATTTAAAACCTACCGTGTTAATATTTGCAATGTTGTTACCAATAACGTCCATTCTTGTCTGATGAGATTTCAAACCGGAAACACCGGAGAACAAGGAACGCATCATAATAAACCACTTCTCCTTTTTATCATGTGTCAGATTTATGACGCTCCTTGTCATAAAATTTAGGATTCCATTCAAATTATTTTTTTTACTGACCTGAATTTTTTGTTGTTTGTTTATTCACGCCTTATATATCGAAGTTTAATATTTTCAACTTAAACAAAAATTATTTGCCTTAAGATTTATTCAGACTGAATAAAAGAATTTTAAAAATTTGAAATAGAAATTTCTTCGCAGTTTTCAAATTCTTCGCGGGAAATATTGTTTGTTTCAACTAAATATTCGCCGATTGCCTGAATTAAAATTTGTTTCGCCTCTTCCAAAGTTTTTTGAAGAGTACAGCCCGCCGCACGAATATGACCGCCGCCGCCGAGTCTTTTGGCAATTTCAGCAACGTTTGCATTTTTTGAACGCATACTGACACGGCAAATATTTTTTTCATGCGAAGTCAAAAGAAAAGCAACGTCCACAGTATCAATCACGCGAATTAAATCTATAAAACCTTCGGTCGTATTGGTTTTTTTGTAAAGTTCTTCATCTACGAACATTCCAGCCGCTTTTCCGCCGAAATAAAGTTTTGTAGTTCGAAGAGCCGCACTCATAACTTTGACTTCTTGGAAAGTTCTTTTGTCAATCTGCTCGATAATTAAATTTGGTTGAACTCCGCGTTCAACAAGTTCAGCCGCCGCACGGAAAGTTGACGGCTTTGTATTTGAATAATTAAAAAATCCTGTATCGGTTGCCATTCCCGTATAAAGACAAATGGCGGCATTTTCAGTAATTTCTGCACCGAGTTCATGGGCAATATTGAAAATAATTTCGCAGGTTGCCGCCGCCTCTACCTCAAGATGTAAATCACAGTCAACGCCCTTATTTGTAACATGATGATCTATATTCAAAATTGGTGCGTCAGTCATTTCAGAAACTTTTCCTATTCTGTCAGCGGAAGTATCAAGCACAACAAATAAATCAGCAGAAAATTTTTCATTTTCGGCAGGACGTTTTATTTCGTCAACGCAGGGCAGATTTAAAAAACTTTTCGGAACGTTGTCGTCAATGTAAACCTGTACATTTTTTTTCATAGAACGAAGAATCTGCATTAGTGCCAAAGTTGAACCTATTGCATCTCCGTCCGGATTTATGTGAGAAGTTACCAAAATATTTTCTGCAGATTTTAATTTTTCTGCAGTTTCTTTCAAATTTACGAACATAAAAAAACTCCTTCTTTTAAAATCTTACTTCAACTCCGCGACTTTTCAAATAATCTTTGACTTCGCGAATTTTATATTTTCCGTAATGAAAAACGGATGCCGCCAGAGCCGCGTCAGCTTTTCCCGCCGTCAAAACTTCGTAAAAATGTTCAAGTTCTCCGATACCGCCCGACGCAATTACAGGAACATTCACCAACTCGGAAACTGCACGAGTCAATTCAATGTCACAGCCGTTTTTTGTTCCGTCCGCGTCCATACTTGTCAATAAAATTTCTCCCGCACCAAGTCCGACAGCTTTTTGAATCCATTCAAGACAGTCCAAACCTGTTGGAGTTCTTCCGCCGTTTATAAAAACTTCCCAGCCGAAATTTTTTTCAAAATTTTCATTGCGTTTTGCATCAACTGCCAACACTATACATTGACTGCCGAATTTTTCCGCACCTTCAGAAATTATTTCGGGATTTTTCACCGCCGCAGAATTTACGGAAATTTTATCTGCTCCCGCCTTCAACATTTCCCGCATATCTTCAACCGTGCGAATACCTCCGCCGACTGTGAACGGAATAAAAACCTGTGACGCACAATTTTTTGCAACTTCTATCATGGTACCGCGTTTTTCATGAGAGGCGGTAATATCCAGAAAAACTAATTCATCTGCCCGCTCATCGTCATATTTTTTTGCAAGTTCAATCGGGTCGCCTGCGTCACGAAGTCCGACAAAATTTGTGCCTTTTACGACGCGTCCTTCTTTTACGTCAAGACATGGGATAATTCTTTTACTTAGCAATTTCAACCGCCTCTGCAAGATTTATTTTATTTTCGTAGATAGCCTTTCCGACAATCACGCCGACAATTCCGTCATCTTCAAATTTTTTCAGCTCGCGAATATCATCAAGTGAACCGACTCCGCCCGACGCAATTATTGAAATTCCTGTTTTTCTTGCAAGATCTGCAAAAACTTCTGCGTCAACTCCGCTCAACATTCCGTCGCGTGAAATATCCGTATAAATTATCGTAGAAATTCCAAAGTCGCCGATCTGCATGGCAAGGTCTTCAGCTTTAATATAGCCAGAATCTCCCCAGCCATGAACCGCAACAATTCCGTCACGTGCGTCAATTCCCACAACAATTTTTTCTCCGCCAAATTCGCGGGCGGCATCTTGCAGGAGGTCAGGGTCTTCAACTGCAATGCTCCCCAAAATTATTCTTTCTACTCCCATATCAAGTAAATTTTCCATGTCACTCATGGTGCGAATACCGCCACCGACTTCTATGGGAATTTCAACAACGTCCAAAATTTTCTTTATGGAAAAAATATTTGTAGGAGTTCCTTCCTTTGCTCCGTCCAAGTCAACGACGTGCAGAAATTCCGCTCCCATTTCTTGCCATTTTAAAGCTTGTTCTTCAGGAAAATTCGAGTAAATAATTTCCTGCTTGAAATCCCCTTGAGTAAGCCTTACACATTTTCCGCCGCGAATATCAACAGCCGGCAAAATCATCATCTTAAAAACCCCCCGCCTATCAATGTGGAATGTGGAATTAGGAATGAGAAATTAAACAAAGAAAAATTTTTTAAATTCCTAACTCCTAACTCCTAACTTCTAATTCCTATGGTTGCTGCAATTCTTCCAGTATCTTTAAAATTATTTTTTTTCGCCGCACGATATGAAAAATACCAACTGCTTTTACAACAGGTACATTCTTCGGCAACGTCGATATTTTCTTCAGGCAGTCCGACTTCAAGAAGTTGAATTTTATTCGCCGCCCAAAGATTTAAAAAGTTTTTTCCGTCGCGTTCAGTTACAATTTCTGAAAAATTATTCGGAAAAGATTTTCTGCACTCTTCCAAAACTTCCCTGCCGACTTCATAACAGCATGAACCGATTGAAGGACCAATTCCGACGATGCAATTTTTTGCCGAAGTTCCAAAATTTTCCTTCATTGCCAAAAAAGTTTTCGCCGCAATTTTTTCCATCGTGCCTTTCCAACCGCCGTGAGCAATTCCGACAGCTAAATTTTCAGTGTCCGCAAAAAAAATCGGAACACAGTCAGCAAAACACAACATCAAAGGAAGATTCGGAACATTTGTAATAAGTGCGTCAGTTTCGGAAATTGAATCAGAATAATTTTTACTTCCGCGACCTCTGTGAATTTCTTCGACGCGGAAAATTTTTTCTCCATGAACTTGATTCGGCGTAACAATATCTTCGAGATTATAACCGAGTGACTGAATAAATTTTTTTCTGTTCGACAAAACTTTTTCGGAATCATCGCCGACATGCAGAGCCAAATTTAAACCGTCAAAAGGTGATTCACTTACTCCGCCCAATCTCGTAGAAATCGCATGAAAAAATAAATCTTCAGGGAAAATAGAAAACTTTCCGTGAAAAAGATTCTGTTCATTTCTTCTTAAAAAGTAACTCATCTTTTTTCGCCCTCTGTAAAAAAATTTTGCCCTTCATTCTAAAATATTTTTTGCTTGTTGTCATTCAAAATTTTTTGTAAAAGTAACCTGTACTAACTTCCGCAGTTTCAGAACTTGTTTTTTTATTTCTCACGGGCGTTTCATAAAAATTTCGGATAAAAATGGTACACTCTGAAAAAAATAAGTAGTGACTGAAAATGCAAGAATATTTTTCCGAAATAGAATATCCGCGTCATGCAGGTTATGTGAAACATAAATTGACAGACGTATTAACAATAGTGATGTGTGCAGTAATGTGTAAAATGA
>JAFZMV010000157.1 GCA_017553205.1 Selenomonadaceae bacterium
CATTGTTAAGATTTTTTATATTTGTTCCCAAGCACATATTGCGAACGCAAATATTAAACTCGTTTGAAATCAGATTTTCATGAATGAAATATTTGAAAAAATTTTTTGTTGTACAAATTTTACTGCAAAATGCACTATGAAAAAATTTTTAAAAATATCTTCGGCAATTCGTTGGGATTTTTTAATTTGACGGTGAGAAAAATTTTTTTATAATTCTGTCATAATTTTGTAACTCGTGCATATAATAGAGTGAAAACAAACTTTCAAAAAAAATTTACAAATTGAAAGGAAGTTTTAAAAATGGCAACACGCGAAGAAAATTTGAAAAAAATCAATGACGAACTCGAAAAGATGAGCGACGAAGAACTTGAAAAAGTTGCAGGCGGATGTATAGGGCAAACTGCTGCTGATTCCTATATTCTTAGTGAGATTGGACTTTGCCCATATTATAGCGGTGATACTATAATGTGGACTCCCGGTACAAAGATTGAAGACCGTATTCAATGTGCATATGCAAGTGTTGGAATCAAACTTGAGTATCACAGTGGATTTGCTGACAATAAATACTACTTCAATAATAAGAGCATTAGCGAAGAGGAAGCTTGGAAAATTGCAAGAGAACAGGCTAAAAAACTGAAAATTGGTATTTACTCTGATAGGCGGTGTTCATAACAAAATTTTCTCTGGCAGTTACGGTATTTTTAAAATTCAAGAAATTGCTGTTCTATGCCGTTTTAATTTTATGAACACCGCTTCTGAAGATGTAGGGTATATTTAGTTACACACGTCTAAAAATAAAAAAAATCTCTTCGGCAAAAGTCGTTGGGATTTTTTTATTTTCGCAGGAAAATTTTTATGCTAAAATATTTGTCGAGGTGAGAAAAATGACCGAAACAATAAATTTTGCTTTCGAGAGAGAAGATTTGAAAGAATTTAAAGAAAAAACCGGAATGAGTTTGACAGATTGTGTAAAAATTTTGATGAACAGCGTTAAGTATGGCGGAAAATTGGAATTTGATACTTTTTGGAGCGAAGAAAATATTTCTGAACTCAAAAAAATTGCCGAAGATGCAAAACACGGAAGAAATATGCATAAACACGATTTAATTGAGGTAGATTGATGAATTTATTTTGGCACGATATAGCTTGGGAACAATATTTATATTGGCAAACTCAAGACAAAAAAACTTTGAAAAAAATTAACGATTTAATTAAAGACATAGACAGAAATGGTTATAATTGTAAAGGTAAGCCTGAAAAGTTGAAAGGAAATTTTTCAGGCTGGTGGAGCGTCAGAATTGATGAAAAAAATCGACTTATTTTTAAAATTGAAAATGAAATGATAGAAATTTATCAGTGTAAAGAGCATTACGGCGATAAATAAAAAAAATCCCTTCGGCAAAAGTCGTTGGGATTTTTTAATTTGACGGTGTGAAAAATTTTTTTATAATTCTGTCATAATTTTGTAATTCGTGCATATAACAGAGTGAAAACAAAATTTCAAAAAATTTTTAAGGAGTGATTAAAATGAAAGATGAGAAAAAATTTTCCGACGAAATTTTGAGCGATGAAGAATTGGAACAGGTTGCTGGCGGAGATATGCAAGAAACAACATGGGACAGCCATCTTCTTTATGATTATGGAATTATTTCAGATTATCATAATGCTCCGGCTTTATTAGTTCACTGGGAATCTTATAGCGCGGAGGTTGATGCAGGTTGGTCTAAAGTCGGAATTACTTGTGTAACAGAATGGTCTAATCATCATAACAAGTATTTTGCAGGCGATAAAGAAATTTCACGCGATGAAGCTGTTAAAATCTTGAAAAGCAAATTTGGTCGTATTCGTTACACTTTTTCTCATGACGATGGAATTGGTAACCCGTGAAGAAAATCTCAAAAAATATAAAAAAAATCCCTTCGGCAAAAGTCGTTGGGATTTTTTAATTTGACAGTGAGAAAAATTTTTTTTTATAATTCTGTCATAATTTTGTAACTCGTGCATATAATAGAGTGAAAACAAAATTTCAAAAATTTTTTTAAAGGAGGTAATCACAATGAAAGACGAAAAAATTTTGCAAGATGAATTGATGACCGACGATGAACTTGATAACGTCGCAGGTGGCACTCGTGCAGAGTTCGAGGATATTTGCAAGGCGCTTGGCAAAAGTCCAATTTGGAATACTCGTGACGGCATTCGCCAATATCTTGCCAAACATTTTAACATTGAAGTCGTAAATTGGAACACCGGAGACAGAGGCTCATCAAAGAATGCTCCTGCTGAATTTAGAGACCTGAAAACAGGCGGACATCTTACTTTTCAAAATGTTATAGATTACATCGACGCAGCAGGAAAAAACCTGAATCCGAACGACCAAACCGTTTATGATTAACAGTGTTTATGGTGGCTATATAAGTGTTGCCAAATAAAAAATTTTGATAAATTTCTTCGTAAAAAAAGCTCTTCGTCTTGAATAATTCGACGTTGGGATTTTTTAAATTGACGGTGAGAAAAAATTTTTTTATAATTCTGTCATAATTTTGTAACTCGTGCATATAATAGAGTGAAAACAAAATTTCAAAAATTTTTTTAAAGGAGGTAATCACAATGAAAGACGAAAAAATTTTGCAGGACGAAATTTTGACCGATGAAGAACTCGACAAAGTTGCAGGCGGAACTCAGTCGGAAATTGACGTTGACATGGCTTTTTTTAGAAAGTTGGGCTACAATGTTCAGAGCGTAGATGACTTGTATTCCCTTTGGTATACTAAAGGCTTCATATATTATACTCCCAGTTCCTCTGAAGCAAATCAATATCACTACAGTTGGAGTCAGATTGATATCGGAGTTAGTTATTATTCTCACGAGTCGGCTCTTGGAAGAGTTCTTGCGGGTGCACAATATCCCGGTTTTGATTACAAAAAAACTCATGACAAAAGCTATGTCAGAAATTTCATCAAAACAAACATGGGCATTGACATTTAAAATAAAGACAAAAAATCCCTTCAGCTGAAAAAATTTCGTCGTTGGGATTTTTTAATTTGACGGTGTAAAAAAATTTTTTTTATAATTTTGTCATAATCTTGTAATTCGTGCATATAACGAAGTGAAATAATTTTTGAAAAAATTTTAGGAGGTAATTACAATGGCTGAAGAAAAAAATTTGCAGGACGAAAAAAATTTGTCAACTCGCAAAGAAATTTTGAAAAAAATCAATGCTGAACTTGAAAAGCTCGATGATAAGCAACTCGACCAAGTTGCAGGCGGCTTAGGCGATATTTGGGATATGTTTAAAAGGATTAAAAATTAAAATCTTGAATAACCAACAAAAACTCGGCGAATGTTCGCAAAAAAATTTCTTCGGCAAGTGTCGGAGATTTTTTTTGATGCGGCGAAAAAATTTTTATAAAATCTTGTCATAATTTTGTAAATTGTGCGTATAATTAAGCAGAAACAAAATTGAAAGGAGATGAAAAAAAATGATTGATGAGAAAAAATTTTGAAAGACGAAATTTTGAGTGATGAACAGCTTAAAAATGTTGCTGGCGGAACTCGACAAGAATTTGAAGATATTTGCAAGGCACTTGGCAAAAGTCCAACTTGGAGTACTCGTGACGGCATTCGCAAATATCTTGCCAAAAATTTTAACATTGAAGTCGTACATTGGAACACCGGAGACAGAGGCTCACCGAGAAATGCTCCTGCCGAATTTTATTTTAACGGTAAGCAAATCTCTTTCGATGAGGTTCTGGACATACTTGACGTTTAATTACAAAAAATTTTCCACAAAAAAATCCCTTCGACTGAATTATTCGCCGTTGGGATTTTTTTTATTTGCAAAAAATTTATTAACTTCTGTTTTCAAGTGCGACAAGTTTATCTGCACCGTAACGTTTTCTTAATGCAGGCTTTTCAATTTTTCCTGTAGCATTTCTCGGAATATCTGCAAAAATAATTTTTCTCGGGCGTTTATATCTCGGAAGTTCTTTGCAGAAATCATTTATTTCATCTTCCGTGCAAGTCATGCCGTCTTTAATTTCGATAATTGCCGCAGAAATTTCTCCAAGTCGTCTGTCAGCAAGACCGATAACCGCAACATCTTTAATTTTATTAAATTTATGCAGAAAATCTTCAATCTGAACGGGATAAATATTTTCGCCGCCTGAAACGATGACATCTTTTTTTCTGTCAACAAGAAAATAAAATCCTTCTTCGTCCTGCATAGCCATATCACCCGTTAAAAGCCAACCATTTTTCAAGACTTCTGCAGTTGCTTTTTCGTCGTTATAGTAGCAAGTCATAACGCCGGGGCCTTTTACGCAAAGTTCGCCGACATCACCTTTGGAAACTTCTTCGCCGTTTTCGTCAATAATTTTACATTCCCAACGATAACCCGGCACGCCGATTGCTCCGACTTTAGAAATATTTTCAAGACCAAGATGAACACAACCCGGACCAGTTGACTCTGACAAGCCGTAATTTGTGTCATAATCATGTTTCGGAAAATATTCTTTCCAACGTTTAATTAAACTCGGCGGAACAGGTTGAGCTCCGATATGCATGAGTCGCCACTGATCCAACTGATAATCTGAAATTTTTATTTGACCGTTGTCCAACTCATCAAGAATATCTTGAGCCCAAGGAACCAAAAGCCAAACTATTGTGCAATGTTCTTTTGACACAGCATCTAAAATTATTTCAGGTTTAGTTCCTTTCAATAAAACTGCACGACTTCCCGCAACCAAACTTCCCATCCAGTGAAATTTTGCTCCTGTATGATAAAGCGGCGGAATACACAAAAAACAATCTTCCCGCGAAGTTAAATGATGTTTTTGTTCCATTTGTGCGGCTTGTGTCAAACTTTGGTGTTTATGTAAAATTGCTTTCGGAAAACCTGTAGTTCCCGAAGAAAAATAAATTGCTCCAAAATCTTCGTCAGTAATTTCAAAATCCAAATTAGGTTTATGACTTGAACAATTCGCGGAAAGTAAATGATAACTTTCTGCAAAACTCGGACAGTTATCGCCGACATAAATTAAAAGTCTGCCGCGTGAAAGTCTTTCAGCGTTTGCCTCAATACGTCCGATAAATTCATTTCCGAAAATTATAACGTCAACTTCCGCAAGTTCCGCACAATATAAAATTTCTTCAGCGTCATAACGGAAATTAAACGGAACGGCAATGGCTCCCGTTTTCAAAATTCCGAAATAAATCGGCAACCATTCAAGGCAGTTATACATGATGATTGCAACTTTGTCGCCTTTTTTTACTCCGCGATCCAATAAAAAATTTGCACAACGGTTTGCTTTTTCGTCAAAGACGCTCCAAGTAATTTCTCGGCGGTAAGGTTCAAAACGATTCGGCTCAATCAAGCTGAACTCTTTCCAAGTCATTCGCTGATTATTCGGCATTGCGGGATTTAATTCAATCAGTGCAACTTCATCGCCGTAAAGTTCAGCATTTCTTTCCAAATATTCCATTACAGGCATAAAAAAAATTCCCCCTTAAACTTTGTGCAGTCTATCAAAAAACAAAAGTTACTGCAAATTTTTTCTGCAACTTAAAATTTTTTTAACGCTTTATCTTTATTTACTATTTCAGCCATCAACATTTTTCCGCGAAGGTCGGGATGTATTCCGTCGATTGAAAAATTTTCGTCCATATTGCCCTGCCTGTCATAAAAATACGGCTCAAGGTCTACATAATAATCCTGACTTTTTATAAAATCGTTGACTTGTTTTAATTTTTCATGCCAAAGAGGATCTGTCGGAGTGCGGAAAGCATAACGAATATTTTTTGGATTTATCGGCATGAGCGTTAAAAATATCGGTTTAATATTATTTTCCCTGCAGAGCGTTCCAATTTTTTCCAAATCGCTTATAACAGTTTCTGCAGAAATATTTTCGGCACGCATAGAATTTGTTCCCGTCAAGATAATTAAATTTTTCGGCTTAAACGGCAGAACATCTTTTTCAAATCTCGCCAAAGTTGTCGAAGAAATATCACCGCTCCTCGACAAATTAACCGCAGGAAAATCTAAATAACTTTCCCAACTGTACTCCAAAGCTCTCGGAGAATAACTCATCGCTCCTCCGCCATGTGAAATACTGTCGCCCAAAACTGCATACTCAACGCCCTTTGAATAATCAGCCACGACAAATTTTTCAGAATTCGACCATCTGCCGATAGGTTTGTCATTTTCATCAAGTGCCCTGACTCTCCAATAATAAGGTCCTGCATAAGGTCTGGCGTATTCGTCATAACAGCTGGACATATCCAAAGTTGTCTGTCGCCATAAACTGTCCGGAGAAGGCTCAATATCATTTTCAACTTTCGGCGGGTGGTTTAAAAGTTCGACTTCATATTTTTTCGCACCGTTCAAAGGTATCCAATCATAGACGGGATAAATCGGCAGAGGAATATAAGCCATAAAATCAAAATTATTTATTATGGGACAGTCCGGCATAATTTTATCTTTGTCGAGATAAATTTTTTCTGCACGAGAAAATTCTCCAATCGGCTCTTGATGAAGAGTCAACGCACGAGCCCGCCAATAAACATAATCATAATTTTTGTATTGTCTTAAGTCAGCCTGATAACCGTTTGTAAAAATTTTTCTTGTGCTGTCCAAATGAAAATATTTTGATAAACTTGTTCCGCCCTCAATTTCAGGCGGAGCACTCAAAATTTCTACTTCATAACAAACCGCGTCAGGTACTTTATGCCAAACTAAAAACGGCATTAAACTTGCGGGATTTTCTTTCGGATAATGATATATTGAAACAGGGTGCGGAGGAGTCGGATAATTCGGATTTGCTATAAAATTTTTTGACGAAAATATTTCTTGAAAAATTCCCCGTGCAGAAATTTTATAATAAGTCGGTATTCCCGCATGAGGAACTTTATATTTTGATTCTGAAATTTCTTCCGCGTTTAATAAATGATATGGCGGAGAATTTTTTACAAGTCCCGTCGTTTTGCTGTATGTTTCTACTTTATACACGCAAGGATAATTCAAATTTGTCCAGCTTAAAAAAGTTTCTCCATCCTCTTCTGAAAATTTCGGCCCGGTTATTTTTTTCTGCAGTTGAAAAACATCTGTGACTTCCGCCACATACATTCCGAACACCGAAAAAAAAGTTGTCATTGCTGTCAATATTACAAAAATAAAAAAATTCTTCAAAAAAAAATCCTCCCCTGTAAAAACAAGCGTGCTTATTATAGCAAATGTTTTTATTTTTTTACAAGGCTGATTAATAATAAAACACGGGCGTTTCATAAAAATTTCGGATAAAAATGATACACTCTGAAAAAAATAGGTAGTGACTGAAAATGCAAGAATATTTTTCCGAAATATTACGCCGACGATTAAAATTCCTAAAATCTTTGAAAAATTTTTGCAGATATAAAGAGCGAATATAAACTCACGAAAAAAAATTTAGGATTTATTGTCGCCGGAGTAATAATAATCAATTTGATGAAAAAATTTGTAAGTGAGGACGGCGAAATCGTAGCAGTGGACGAAATGCTGGAAATTCTGAACGTGAAAGGAAAAATCATAACGGCAGATGCGATGCACTGTCAGAGAGAAACTTGCAAAAAAATAACCCGAAAAGGCGGGGAATATGTTCTGACATTGAAGAAAAATCAGCCAGAACTTTTTGAGGACGTAAAATTTTATTTTGACAATGAAAAGCTAGAGTGTGTTGGTAAACTCAGAAAATAAAAATGACATAAGCAAAATTTCAGGTAAAATAATTCTGAACAAAACCGAAAGTGCTCTGAAGAAATTCGCAATTTTATTTCAGAAAAAGAAGCTGTCGCCTGTATTTCTGACAAGTCAAATGCCGTCGTAAAACACGACTTCGACCCTGAACTTTATAAAGTCCGCAACATCATTGAAAGATTCTTCCAGCGGATCAAAAATTTCAGACACATCGCTACTCGTTACGATAAATTGTCCATTTGTTTCCTAAATTTCGTTATTCTCGCCGCTGTCATGATTCAACTTTAGACTTTTTCAACACGC
>JAFZMV010000158.1 GCA_017553205.1 Selenomonadaceae bacterium
ACGTCTGTCAATTTATGTTTCACATAACCTGCATGACGCGGATCTTCTATTTCGGAAACATATTCTTGCATTTTCACTCACTACCTATTTTTTTCAGAGTGTATCATTATTTTTATCCGAAATTTTTATGAAACGCCCGTGATTCGTTGCAAAGTATTCATTGCAATATTTGAGAACAAGTTGTATAATTACTTAAGTAAGGAGGAGGTTTTATGAAAAAGAGGTTTACGTTTACACTTGATGAAGATGTCGTGAAAAAGGCGAAGAAACAGGCTATCGATGAAAATACTAGTCTTTCAGCCAAAGTAGAAAAATTACTTTCTCAAGATTCAAAGAATAATGGTGATGAAAAAAACACGCCAAAGAAAAAATAAAAATTTAGGCTCTTCCAAAAATCAATCGGAAGAGCCGTTTTTTTCGCAAACTAACTATAAATTCGTCTACGCTCGTTTAGGTAGACTACAAACAGGATACAAAACGCTGATTATTACGCGGTTTATCAGAGGTTATTTTTAATTATAAAAAAAAATCTCTTACAAAATTTTTTCTGAAGAGATTTTTATTTTTTTTATTTGTTTAAAAATTTGCGGTTTACAAAATGAACTGTGACAAATCACGATTCTTAGCAATTTCTTTCAGTCGTTCATCAACATATTTCGCGTCAACTGAAATTTTTGTTTTTCCTTCCTTAACCATGTCGGGAGCATCAAATGAAACATCTTCCAAAAGTTTTTCAAGTAAAGTATGAAGTCTTCTTGCTCCAATATCTTCTGACTGTTCGTTGACATCATAAGCCATTTCCGCAATTCTTCCGATAGCGTCGGCTTTAAATTCCAATTCCAGTCCTTCAACTTTGAGAAGTGCTTTATACTGTTTAATAAGTGCGTTTTGCGGTTCGGTAAGAATTTTTTCAAAATCTTCTTTCTGCAAAGATTTCAACTCAACACGAATCGGAAAACGTCCCTGAAGTTCGGGAATTAAATCAGAAGGTTTTGCAGTGTGGAAAGCTCCCGCCGCAATAAATAAAATATGATCCGTTTTAACAGGACCGTATTTTGTCATGACGGTTGAACCTTCGACAATCGGCAGAATATCTCTTTGCACACCTTCACGACTGACATCGGCACCGCCGACACTTCCGCGAGTTGCAACCTTGTCAATTTCATCAAAGAAAACAATTCCGCTGCGTTCAGCAAGTGTAACAGCAGCTTCGGCAACTTCTTCCATGTCGATAAGTTTTTCCGCTTCTTCCTGTTCAAGAATTTTTCTTGCGGCGGCGATTGTAACTTTTCTTTTTCTCATGCGTTTGGGCATAAGAGAACCGATCATATCTTGAAGATTATCGCCCATGCTTTCAAGACTTGAGCCGCTGAACATTCCGACCATCGGTTTTGCGTGGTCTGAAACTTCCAACTCAATCATTTCATCTTCCATTTTGCCTTTTTCAAGACGTTTTTTGACAAATTCTCTGCCGGCTTTGCTGTTGTCTTTAGGTTCTTCGGTTTTATCTTCGTTTCCGTCATTATCTCCGCCGCCAAAAAGTTTGCTTAAAGGATTCTGAGATTTTTTTGGCTCGGGAACTAAAATATCAAGTAAACGCTCGTTGGCATTTTCGCGGGCTTTTTCTTTGACTTCTTCGGTTTTCTGCTGACGAACCATGCGGACAGCAATTTGCATAAGATCTCTGATAATTGATTCGACATCGCGTCCGACGTAACCGACTTCAGTGAATTTTGTTGCCTCAACTTTTATGAAAGGTGCTTTAACAAGTTTTGCAAGACGGCGGGCAATTTCAGTTTTGCCGACACCGGTTGAACCAATCATCAAAATATTTTTCGGAATGACATCATCACGCATATCATCAGAAAGTTTACGACTTCTCCAGCGATTTCTCAGGGCAATGGCGACAGATTTTTTTGCCTCTTCCTGCCCGACAATATGTCTGTTAAGTTCCTCGACAATTTCACGGGGAGTCTGTTCATTTAATCCAAGTTCCTGCAACTCATCTTTTTTTATCTCAACTTTTTTTCTCGGCATTAATAAATCTCCTTTTCTGTTTTCATAAGAAAATTTTTATCGTTACAAATTTTCAATCATTTCGTCAATGGATTTTTCAATTTCTTCAGGTTCAAAAATTGTCATGTCATATTTTCCGCAGAATTTAACGGGGCATTGACCTTGAGCGGCTCTTTGAACTTCTCCGACAACTTGACCGTAATTTAATTCAGCTACCAAAATTCCGCGAACTTTTTTTGCAAGTTCAAAAATAATTTTATCCGCGAAGGGCCAAATTGTTATCAGACGAACAAAGCCGACTTTCTGTCCTTTCTTACGAGCATTTAAAACTGATTCATAAGCAGTGCGGGCAGTTCCTCCGAAAGAAACTACTGCAAATTCCGCGTCGTCCATAAATTCTTCATGAACTGCAATAATTTCATCAGACGCACGAGAAATTTTTTCATGCATGCGTTTTATAAAATTCTCCGTGACTTTCGGACTGCCGACAGGAAAACCTGTTTCATCATGAATTAAGCCCGTTACATGAACATGATAACCTTTGCCAAAATCCGCAACATTCGGAACTAAATCTTCATCAGGTTCATAAGGCTGATAACCTTCCTCACGAGATTTTTTTGGAGTTCTGCGGGGATAAATTTCAATTTCATTTTCTGCGGGAAGCTCAACACTTTCACGCAAATGACCGACAATTTCATCAGCCAACAAAATTACGGGCGTTCTAAATTTTTCCGCAAAATTTACGGCTTTAACAGTCAAATCAAAAGCCTCGCGAACACTCCAAGGAGAAAGTGCAATAATTGAGTGATCTCCATGAGTTCCCCAGCGTGCCTGCATAACGTCGCCTTGACTTGGTGCAGTCGGCTGACCTGTTGAAGGGCCTACACGCTGAACATTTACAATTAAGACAGGAATTTCAGCCGCCGCCGCATATCCGATTAATTCTTGTTTTAAAGAAATTCCGGGACCTGACGACGCTGTTAAAACTTTTTTACCTGCAAGCGACGCACCAAGTACAACACCCATGCTTGCGATCTCATCTTCCATTTGTACAAAAGTCCCGCCAACCTGTGGCAGTCTTTTAGCCATCATTTCGGCGACTTCTGTTGACGGCGTTATCGGGTATCCGCCAAAAAATCTCACGCCGGCAGCCAAAGCTCCTTCAGCTATTGCTTCATTGCCCTGCATAAGTTTCGCACTCATTTCGCCGCCTCCTTTTCCGCTTTAATTTTATCCACGAAAATTGCATAATCGGGACAACGCAACTCACACTGTCCGCAGGCAATACAATCTTCGGGACGTGCAACAAAAATTTTTCCGAGTTTATCCAGTTCCAAAACTTTTTTCGGGCAAAACTCTACGCAAATTCCGCAGCCCTTGCACCGTTCAAGTTTAAGAGTAAATTCCGATTTCATCCATAAACCTCCCAGAACTTATAAAAAAAAGTCCTCAAATTTAGATTAAGGCATTATAGCATTTTTAAAATGAGATTTCACAAAATTATTTTTCAACTTTCACATTGTCGCCGTAAATTGTTTTCCAATCATTTTTCATGGAAATTGTATTATAGCCGCGTTTTTCTGAAAGTGCTTTTTCTTTTTCTGCACGGGCAGGTTTTCCAAGTTCTCTTTCGGTATCATCGCACAAAACATAAAAAGCCTCACTGCGATATTTATCATTCGTCAAAGTATATTCAAACATACTTGTATCGCCTGAAGAATTTCCAAAAGCCAAAACAGGTTTCTTTCCGATTTGATTCATGATGGAAAAAATTTTCACGGTCTTTGCGTTTTCGTTAATCGGTTCACCTGAAATTATAATTTTTTCTTTGTGTCTGTCAAAAAAATGTTTAGAGGGAACATCTTTGCCCATTCCTGTTGAAGTGTAAACAAAATCTGAACCTAAAATTCTGTCATAACGTATCGGGAAAATATCCCCTACAATTTCCCGCGTTGTGCTGACTCCGCAGGCAGAATCAATATAAACATCAAAATTATTTTCGGTGAGATAAGAAATTATTTCAACCATCGGCAAATAAAAAGCCTCTCCGCGTTTTAAATTTGTAAATCCGTCCTCATTCGTCTGCATAAAATTTCTGACATACGCACGGTATTCCTCGTCCGTCATTCCTGTATAGGCTTTTGTCAGATATTTAAAATATTGCTGATTTTCTGCAGGTGTCAATCCCGTTTTGTTGTAAACTTTCGGCTTAATTTTTTTCGCAAAATTTACCATTTCTTTCGGTGCATTAAAATTTTTATCTTCTAACGCACGATAAAAAAACATTGCTTCTTGAAAATAAATCGGAGCGGTTTCACAATAAAAAGTCCCGTCCATGTCAAAAGTTGCAATTCTGTCACCAATCGGAATAAAATTTTTGCTCGCGGGATTTGTAACATCTTCGACAAAATCTACAATTTTTTTCAAAGTCGGCGAATCTTCATTCCAATATTTAAAATCACTCGCCGTCGTAACTTTGATTGCAGAAATTTCTTCACGAGTTGCCGCATCTGAAATTGAAAAACTTCCTACTGTAAAAAGTCCCGCCAAAATTGCCGCCAAAAATTTTTTCTTCATAAAAAATCTCTCCATTCCATAAAAAATTTTTTTATTAAATAATTTCTCGCAAATTCCATGAGCCGTTTCCTTCAAGTTTCAATTCTTCGTCGTGAATTTGGAAAAGTGTTGAACGATGACCGACGCTGATAATTGAGGCTTGAGGAATTTTTTCTTTTAAAAGTTTATACATTTCCAATTCTCTCGGCTCGTCAAGTGCACTGGTTGCCTCGTCCAAGAAAATATAATTCGGTTCAGCCAGCAAAACTCTTGCAAATGCCAGCCTTTGTTGTTCTCCGCCTGATAAAATTTTGCTCCAATCTTCCGCCAAATCCAATTTATCGACAAGTTCGGGAAGGTCGGCAGTTTTTAAAATTTCTTTCAATTTTTCGTCAGGTGGTGAATCTTTTTCGGCGGCGGGATAAATTAAAGCCCTTCGCAGACTTCCCAACGGCAAATAAGGCTTTTGCGGAAGAAACATCACTTTAGAATTTTTCGGAAGTGAAATTTCTCCTGCCGAATATTTCCAAAGTCCCGCCAAAGTTCTCAAAAGCGTAGATTTTCCGCAACCTGATAAACCTGTCACCAATAAATATTTCGCGTTGTCCAACTTTAAAGAAAGATTTTTCAAAAGTTCTCGACCATTCGGCAAAGAAATATTTAAATCGGAAATTTTCAAAGAGTCGGCAAAAGATTTTTTAACTTTACTTTCGACTTTCTGAACTTCTTCAACATGTTCGGTGAATCCTGCAAGACGATTTATAACAGCCGCCAAATTCGCAATTCCCGCGTAAGAATCGACGAAGAAACTTAAAGCGTCTTGAACTCTTCCGAAAGCCGAAATTGTTTGCATAAGTCCGCCCAAAGGAATTTCATTTCTAAAATATCTCGGTGCCGCCAAAATTAAAGGAACAATGACTGCAAGTTGTCCGTAACCGTTTGAATAAAAATTCAAATGTTTTGTTTTGGTCATCAGTTTTCTAAAATTCTGAATGACATTTTTAAATCTTTCCGTAAAAGTTTCCAACTCGGAATTTTCGCCGCGATAAAATGCAATACTTTCGGAATTTTCTCTGACTCTCATCATGGAGAAACGAAAATCAGCTTCATAACGTTGTTGATTGAATTGCAAACCGATTAACTTTCGCCCGACTTTGTGAACCAAAAAAGTTCCAACGCCAGAATAAACGAAAGAAAACCAGAACATGTAACCGTAAATCACAAATTCCATTCCCGCAAAATTAAAAGTAAACGAGCCAGATAATTCCCACAAAACAAAACCGAAGGCAACCAAAGTTGTCATCTGTTTTAAAAATCCTATGATAAACTGCAAAGTCAAACTGACGAAAGAGCCTATATCTTCAGAAATACGTTGATCCGGATTATCGGTGGAATCTTTTAAGCGGTAATAAGTTTGATTTTTCATCCAAGAATTTAAATAATTATTCGTCATCCAAGTTCGCCAGCGAATTTCTAAAAGCTGACGAAGATAAACCGCATAAACAGCGATAATTATGTAACAAAATGCCAGCCCCGTAAATTTTCCGACAAGCGGCCAAAACGATTCCCACTCATAATTTTGAAGAGAATTATAAAATTCGTTGTACCAAGTATTTATTTGAACCAAAAACCAAACCATTGCAAAATTCAATGCAATGACAAAAATTAAAAGTCCTCTTGCTTTCCATTTTTCTTCAGAGTTCCAATAGCCTTTGAACAAATGCCAAAACGCTTTAAATAAATTTCTTTTTTCGTCCAATATAAAACCTCCCGTTTAAATCATTGCAGAAAAAAATTTTTCGTCGTCAACATTTTCCGCAAAATTTTTTATCGCGTTCATTCCGCCTCTGCTGTGATCCAGTTTGTCATTGACGGAACAAATTAAATTTATTAAATCCTCAAGTGTCAAAGTTTTTTTTGAAAGAGTCATCAGAATCAAAGAAAATTCCAAAATTCTGTAACTCGTCACAAAAATTTTGCAGTTCGTCCAATCGTCGCCGACAAATGCACAAGGATAACACCGCATAAAAAATTCGTTCGTTAAATAATTTTCAAAGACAAAAGAAAAATTTTCGTAAACCTGCGATAAAATTTTTTCGCGATTGTTCAAATAATTCCGCCGTAAAATTTTTTTCTTCTCGTCAGTTAAATTTGCATTATACATTTCGTCAAAAATTTTTATGAGTGCGTCAGAATTTTTTTCAATGTCAAACGACGGAGAACTTTTTTTATGAAAAAGCCCGCAAAGATTTTTCAACCGTTCATTTATCGAAAAATTTCTGTCCTGCAAAATTTTTATTGCCCGTGATTGTACCTGCAAAAATTTTTCCGCAGAGTAAAAAAATTTTTTTGAAAAATTGATAATAAGCCGAGATTTTATTTCCGATTCTTCTACAAAATTTATTTTTTCTTCGGAAAGCAAAATTATTTTTGCGGCGACGGGACAAGTCAACGTCATTGACTGCTGAAAAATTTCTTCGTCGAGTTTATAAGTGATACGCGGATAACTTTGACAAACAGCCGTCAAAAAATCTTCTCCGTGATTTTTCTGAAGTCTGCACAAAAAATTTTCGTCAAGAAATTTACAAAGCCCTTGCTCTGTCATTTTCAAGACGAAAGAATTATTTTCTTGTTCAAGATTTTTCAAAATTTCCGTGCTGTCGTCAGCATGCAAAAATTTTTTATAAGTTTCGTCGTCAACAAAAATTTTCCAATCTCTGCAACAACGTGAGCCGCAAATTTTTCCGTCGCACTGAAATTTTTCTATATAGTCTGCCCGAATAATCATTTACCGATATTTTTTTATTTCGTATCGGAATTTTTCGCTTTTCTTCCGCGTCTATCTTTTAAAAGTTTCTTTCCCCACTCAAAAAAAGTTGGTGTATTCAAATAAACGTCATCATTTCCGTTAATAGCCGCAAAAATTTCGCTCATTGTTCCCGGACTATAGTAACTTACAGACATGCTTTCTGCCATTTGCATTCTAAATTCCGCTGTCCCAAAAATTCTAAAGAATTTTGCAAGATCCGAATTATATTCAGCAGCCTTTTTCAAAAATTCTTCAGCTTTTTTCTCGTTGCCGACTTTGTAATAAATAAGACTAAACGGCATCAAAAATTGTGTGCTTGTTTCACTGCGATATTTTTTGAAAAGTCTTTCCGCACCTTTTACATCTTCTGTCACGGCATAAATATGCATGAGTTCGTAACGAATTCCGAGATTGTCGTTAGTATTGAGTTTCAAAATTTCTTTGCATGCGTCAGCCGCCTGAGTGAGTCTGCAGTCTGTTTTAAGCACTTCCATATAACTTAAATAAACTCTCATATAAGGACGGGTTTCAATAATTCCCCAGAAATCTCCGACAGTATTTTTAGTCCAAATTCCTGCGGTTTTGAGTTGTTCTTCTGCCTTGACGAGAAGTTTTTTATAACGCTCTGCTGCTTCAACTCCGTTTTTAACAGTCAAGTCAATGTACTGAGATTGAGCGTCAATATTATTTGCGTCCAATTCGCAAGCCTTTGTTACATACTGAAGAGCTTTTTTCTTAGTTTTGGCTTTGTCCGCCAATTCCAAATAATCATCTGCCGTTTCAGCATTTTCTTCGGTCACAGGTTCGCGTTCAAGAACTTCACTGTTATATTTTTCTTGAAATTCTTCCAAAATTTTCTGTAACTCTTCAACACTCTGCGGGGGATTTCCCAGCGACGCGATGTATTCTTCCATCGCCTTAAAAACTTTTTCTGTCGGTTTGCTCATAATTCAATCCTCCAAAATTTTTACATGTCTGCCTTCGATTTTTAATTTTCCTTCGACAAATAATTTAATTGCCTGCGGGTAAATTATATGCTCTTGTTCCAAAACTCTCGCCGCTAAAGTTTCTTCTGTGTCGTCGTCCAAAACTTTTACTGCCGATTGCAAAATTATCGGCCCGCTGTCAGTTCCTTCGTCCACAAAATGAACTGTACAGCCTGAAACTTTTACGCCGTAAGCCAAAACATCTCTGTGAGCATGAGCTCCGGGAAATGCGGGCAATAATGACGGGTGAATATTCATCAAACGTCCCGAAAATTTTCTTACAAAGTCAGGGCTTAAAATTCTCATGAATCCCGCCAAAACTACCAAATCAATTCCAACGAGATTTTTTAAAATTTCTGCCTCAAAATCTGCACGGGTATCAAAATTTTTTCTGTCCACGCAAATATTTTTTATTCCGGCTTTTTCCGCACGTTCCAACGCCATGACATTCGGCTTGTCAGTTATCACGATAGAAATTTCTGCTTGAAGTTCTCCGCGTTGAATTGAATCAATTATCGACTGCAAATCTGAACCGCGTCCCGAACATAAAACCGCAAGTTTAACCACAAAAAAACCTCCCCACTTGTTCAATGAGGAATGTGGAATTAAAAAGAGAAAAATTTTTTCAAACTTTAATTCCTAATTCCTAATTATTTTCACTCCTTCGCCTTCGACAACACGACCGATTTTATAAAATTCTTCATAGTTTTCATTTAAATAAGCGTCCAAATCGTCAACAGAATTTTCGTCAAAAATCAAAACCATTCCGATTCCGCAGTTAAAAGTTCTGAACATTTCATGCCAGTCAACATTTCCCCACTGTTGAAGAAGTTTAAAAATTTCAGGAACAGCCCAAGCATCAGAATTTATTTCCACGCCAAAATTTTTCGGCAAAGCTCGCGGAATGTTATCATAAAAACCACCGCCTGTTATATGAACCATTCCATGAAGTTTTTCACCAAATTTTTGAATAATCGGCAGGCAGGTTTTCGGATAAAGTCTTGTCGGCGTTAAAAGTTCTTCACCGATAGTTTTTCCGAGTTCATCAATAAATTCGTCACCTTTAAAATTTTTCTGCTCAAAAACAATTTTTCTCACAAGGCTGAAACCGTTTGAATGAAGTCCGCTTGACGGCAGACCGATTAAAATATCTCCCGCCTTAACTCTCTCGGAAGTTATCAGATTTTTTTTCTCGACAACGCCAACTGCAAAACCTGCAATATCATATTCGCCGTTCTGATAAAATCCCGCCATCTCCGCAGTTTCTCCGCCGATTAAAGCACAACCCGACTCACTGCAAGCATTTGCAACTCCGCCGACAATCTCCGCAACTTTTTCAGGTTCAAGTTTTCCCACTGCCAAATAATCCAAAAAAAATAACGGCTCGGCACCTTGAACCAAAATATCATTCACACACATGGCGACCGCGTCTTGTCCGATTGTGTCATGCTTATTGAGGAGAAAAGCAATTTTTAATTTTGTTCCGACTCCGTCAGTGCCTGAAATTAAAATCGGCTCATCATAATTTTTCAGTGCAAAAAGTCCGCCGAATCCTCCCAACTCTCCCAAAACTTCGGGACGATAAGTTTTTCTAACGGCATCTTTAATAAGCTGAACTGATTTATTTCCCGCGTCAATATCAACGCCAGAATCTTTGTAAGTCATTTTTTCCATAAAATTTTCCTCTTCAAAAATCAAAAGTTAAGAAGGAAAAATTTTTCCCTCTTAACCCAGATATAAAATTTTTCTATTTGGTTATGCGACTCAAAATTTCTTGATAAGCCTCTTCAACTCCGCCCAAATCTCTGCGGAAACGATCTTTATCAAGTTTTTCTTTAGTGGTTGCGTCCCAAAATCTGCAGTTGTCGGGAGAAATTTCATCCGCAAGAATAATTTTTCCGTTTTCATCGCGTCCGAATTCCAATTTAAAATCAATCAAATCAATATTTCTTTTGCTAAGAAAATCTTTCAAAACTTCATTGACCTTGAAAGAAATTTTTTCAATTTCGTCGAGTTCTTCTTTAGTTGCCGCCTCCAAAACTGCAATATGATAGCGGTTTACAATCGGATCTCCGAGTGCGTCATCTTTGTAGCAGTATTCAAGCACGGGAGTTTTCAAGGCTGTTCCTTCTTCAAATCCCAAACGTTTTGCGAGAGAACCTGCCGCAACATTTCTGACAATAACTTCAAGAGCAACCATATCCAAATTTTTTACAGCCATTTCGCGTTCGTTCAAAGTTTCGATGTAATGAGTGGGAATTCCGTTTGACTCAAGAAGTTTGAAGAAAAATTCGCTCATTTTGTTGTTGATAATTCCTTTGTCATGAATTGTGCCTTTTTTTGCACCGTTGCCGGCGGTAGCGTCATCTTTGTAATAGACGATAAGTTTTTTGGGATCGTCGGACGCATACATAATTTTTGCTTTACCTTCATACAAAGCATTTTTCTTTTCCATAAAAAAATTCCTCCCCAATAAATTAAAAGTAAAAAAATTTACAAACTTTTGATTCTTAAAAGTCCCATTCGCAAATTAAGCCGTAATCTTCAGCGGGATTTTCTTCATCTTTTTCTGCGGTTTTCCAGTAAGTGTTAAAACCAATTTTTGCATCTTTAAAAATTACGACAGTACTGTTTTTCGGTTCACCTTTGAACCAGTCGGAATAAGAAAATTTTTCTCCCGTTATCCAAGTCCATTCGTCAGAATTATTTTTTAATCCGCCTGTTCTGTAAAAATTTCTCGTTGCATAACGATGAATAAGTTCCTTGATAAAAATATTTTCATCCTCTGAAGTAATTGTTACAAGATGACCGCCGCGACTTTTGCAAAATTCTTGTGCGGTTTCAAAATCCATATGCCTGTCAATTACAGCATAATGATGACCGTTAAATTCTTCGGTATCGTCGGGAAAATTTTCAGCGTTCACAATTGAAAAATTTATCAGTCCAAAAATTGTCAGAATGAAAAATAACTTTTTCATGAAATTTTACCTCACATTTCAGAAAAAGCCGCCTGAATTTTTTCAGATTTTTTCTCGACTTCTTCCGCCATATTTTTTCTGTAATCGGAAAGTTTTTCCGCAAGATTTTTATCACTCAACGCCAAAATTTCTACAGCAAGAAGAGCGGCATTTTTTGAACCGTTCACCGCAACAGTAGCAACGGGAATCCCGCTCGGCATTTGAACCGTACTTAAAAGAGAGTCCAGACCGTCGAAAGGCTCGGATTTAATCGGAACACCTATGACAGGTTTTGTTGTAAGTGATGCAACGACTCCCGCCAAATGTGCCGCCATACCAGCCGCCGCAATAAAAATTTTCGCGTCAGAATTTTTTACAAAGTCATGAACTTTTTCAGGCGTACGGTGAGCAGACGCAACAATAATTTCACTTTCCACACCGAAATTTTTAAAAACTTCGACAGCTTTTTTCATGATATTCCAGTCGCTGTCACTGCCCATAATAATTGAAACTTCCATAAAATCATCTCCCAAATATTTTACCCGCCGCGAATTTTATCATAGAAAATAAAAAAATGGTAGCAAAAAAAATAACGTTACACGGATAATTCATAAATTTCAAGCTGAAATCTACACTGAAAATTTTTGTCGAAATTTTTGCTGTTGAGATTTTTTTGTGTAAAAATAATTTATGTGATAGAATTGCAAAAATTTTTTTATTGGAGGAGAATTTATGAGCGAAGAAAAAAATACTGAAAATTTTTCAGAGATTGTAGAGAAAACTACTATCGCCGACGTTTACAGGGCTGATAAACAACTTGCGGGAGTCGTAAAAAAAACAAAACTCATTCCCAGCGATTATTTTTCAGAAATCAGCGGCAACGAAGTTTTTTTAAAGCCGGAAAATATGCAACACACGGGAGCTTTTAAACTTCGCGGAGCTTATAATAAAATTTCTCAACTTACCGACGAAGAAAAATCTAAAGGCGTGATAACTTCTTCTGCAGGAAACCATGCACAAGGCGTTGCATTTGCCGCACAAAAATTGGGAGTAAAAGCTGTCATTTGCATGCCTGCGACTACTCCGATTTTAAAAGTTGAAGCGACAAAAAATTTTGGTGCTGAAGTTATTTTGCATGGCGACGGATTCGACGACGCATATAAATACAGTTTGGAACTTCAAAAAAAATTCGGTTATATTTATGTTCACCCTTTCAACGACAGAGAAGTTTTACTCGGACAAGGGACGACGGCTCTTGAAATTATTAACGAATTGAAAGACGTTGATGCGATTTTAGTTCCGATTGGCGGCGGCGGTTTTGCGTCAGGAGTTTCTTTGGCGACAAAATTAGTCAGTCCTCAAGTAAAAGTTATCGGAGTTGAGCCGGAAAATGCAGCCTGTATGAAAGCCGCACTCGACGCAGGAAAAATTATTACTTTAAAAAGTTCTGATACAGTTGCCGACGGTTGTGCAGTAAAAACTGCTGGAAATTTAACTTTTGAATTCTGCAAAAAATATCTTGATGAAATTATTACGGTAGACGAAATGGAAATTATGTCTGCACTTTTGAGTTTGATAGAAAAACATAAACTTATTGCAGAAGGTGCAGGAGTTTTGAGTTTAGCCGCATTAAGTAAATTAAAATTCAAAAATAAAAAAGTTGTTGCAATCGTCAGCGGAGGAAATATTGATATTTCTACTTTGTCGGGCTTGATTGATAAGACTTTAATTGCACGCGGAAGAATTTTTTGTTTTAATGTTCAACTTGCTGACAAACCCGGCGAACTTTTGAACGTTGCAAAAATTTTATCTGATGAAAATGCAAACGTCGTTAAACTCGATCACAATCAGGCACTTGTTACGAACAGTTTCAAAAAAGTTTTGCTCGGTGTGACTGTTGAAACAAATAATCATGAACATATTGAAAGAATTATTCGTGCGTTAAACAAAAAAGGTTACGAAATTGAAAAAGTTGATATGTTGAGATGAAAAATATCAAAAATCTCCGATAAAATTTTTTACCGCTTTTATTCCGTCAATCGCACTGCTCATAATTCCGCCCGAATATCCTGCACCTTCTCCGATCGGAAAAATTCCCGCATGACTTATTGACTGAAAATTTTCTTTATCGCGAATAATTCTGCAGGGTGAACTTGTTCGAGTTTCAACGCCCGTTAAAATGACATCCGCCGCAGCAAAATTTTTTATTTTTCCGTCCCAAAAAATCAAAGCATCTTTCAAAGTTGCGGAAACTTCGGCTGGCAGACATTTATTTAAATCGGCAATTTTAAAACCGACGGGATAAGTCGGTTTCGTCAAAAAATTTTTTGATTCTGCACGATTGTTTAAAAAATCTCCTACAGTTTGAACAGGAGCAGAAAAATTTTTTCCGCCGAGTTCAAAAGCTAATTTTTCATAATGCCGCTGAAATCTCACTCCGCTTAAAACATCTCCGCCGAAATCTTTTTCAAAATCTTTCGCGTTTACAGTAACTAAAATCGCACTGTTTGCCGTCCCCGAATTTCTTGCAAAATTGCTCATTCCGTTTGTTACAACTTGAAAATTTTCTGAAGTAGCCGCAACAACTTGACCGCCGGGACACATGCAAAAACTGTAAGCCCCGCGATTATTTTTTAAATCTTTGTAAGTCAGCATATAATCTGCGGCTGGAAGTTTCGTATTTTTAAAATCTTCGCCGTATTGAGCATGGTTTATAAATTCCTGCGGGTGTTCTATTCTCAAGCCGACCGCAAAACTTTTTGTTTCCATAGAAATTTTATGACGATTAAGCATTTCATAAGTATCGCGGGCAGAATGTCCCACTGCAAAAAAAACCGCGTCAGTTGAAAATTTTTCTTCGCCGTTCACAATGACGGCAGAAATTTTTTTATCTGAATCAAATTCAAAATCCGTTACTTGAGAATTGAAAAAAATTTTTCCGCCGAGTTCAATAATCTGTTGACGAATATTTTTTACGACTCCGCGAAGTTTATCTGTCCCTATGTGCGGTTTTTGCAAATATAAAATTTCTTCGGGAGCTCCCGCCTCAACAAAAATTTTCAGAACAGAAAAAATTAAATCGTCATTCAATCGAGTAGTCAATTTTCCGTCTGAAAAAGTTCCCGCACCGCCTTCTCCGAATTGAATATTAGAATTCTCGTTGAGTTCTCCGCCGTGAAAAAATTTTTCAACAGCCGCCGTTCTTTCGTCAACATTTCCGCCGCGTTCAAAAATTATAGGCTCGTAACCTGCTTTCGCCAAAGTCAACGCCGCAAACATTCCTGCAGGTCCGAAACCGACAACAACAGGACGAGGAGAATTTAAAACTTTCGGAAGACGCGGAATTTTTAAGGTTTTATTTTCTGATGAAGAAATTTTTTTAATATTTTTGTCGTGAAAATTTATTCCGCCGTCAAGTTCAACGTCAACGATATAATTAAATTTAATCGCCGAGCCTTTATAACGTCTGGCATCAATCGCCTTACGAATAATTTTTACTCCTCGAATTTTTTTTACGCTGATTTTTAAACGTGCAGAAATAATTTCTTCCAAACTTCTTTCATCATTGAGTTCGGAAGAAAGATTTGCAATTCTGATTTTCAAAATATTTTTCAACCTTTCTTTTTTGCTAAAAATTTACCAAAAACTTTTGTGAATTTTTTATTTCGTTGTCTGATGAAATTTTCTTGTTTGTCACACTAAAAAAAATTTTTTGTTAAACCTTTTTTAAATATGCTATAATTCGCCAAAATTTTAATATATAAGAGGTCAGTTTAGTGAAAGTAAAAATTTTTATAGTGATTCTGATTTTAATCGGTGCGGCAGTCGGATATAAATTTTACAGCGATTCTGCGGAATTGACAGCAGCTCCAACTTATGATGTTGAAAAAGTTATAAGAATGGATTTAACAAAAACAGTTTCAGCAACGGGAACAGTTCAGCCAAAGAATTCTGTTGAAGTTTCCAGCAAAATTACCGCAAGAATCAAAGAAGTTTTAGTTAAGGAAAATGAAAAAGTCACCGCCGGACAGGTCGTTGCAATTTTAGACGGAAAAGACGTTGACGCGACTAGAGATCAAGCACAATTTTCCTTGACAAATGCATCTCAAAAATTGGAACGGACTGAAAAACTTTACAAAATCGGTGCAAAATCTTTGGAAGAACTTCAGGACGCTCAATACGAATACGACAAAGCAAAAACCGCACTTGAAAAAGCAGAAGCTGATGTCAGTGAAACAGTTATCACCGCTCCTATGGACGGAATTGTTGTAGGCGAGCCGCAGACCGCAGGGACTATGGCTGTTCAAGGGACGAGCAATCCGACAGTTATTTTGAGAATTGCCGATTTAAGCGAAAAACTTGTTAAAGCAAAAGTTGATGAAACTGATATCGGTTCCGTAAAAGTCGGAGAGCAGGCAAGTTTTAATGTTGACGCTTTCCCTGACGAAAAATTTTCTGCAAGTGTAACTAAAATTTCCCAAACTGATACTTCAAATTCATGGAGTACAAGCAGTTCAAGTTCTTCGTCGTCAAATTCTTCGTCGAATAATTCGGTTATTTATTACTATGTGACTTTCAACGCTCCCGATCCGAAAAATCTTTTACTTCCCGCAATGACTGCACGACTTGATATTGTTGTCGGTCAAGTAAAAAATGCTTTGTGCGTTCCGATTTCTGCGGTAAAAACTGACGGCAAAGGCTCGTACGTCGAAAAAATTACCCGCGATGAAAAAGGACAGCAAATCGCAGAAAGAGTTTATATCACCGTCGGACTTTATGGCGAAGAATATGTCGAAGTTGCAAGCGGAAATTTAAATATTGACGATGAAATTTCAGTTACTTATCAAGCCGCCGAGAAAAAAGCCGCCGTTCCAAATATTCGTCGTATGGGTCATGGAGGACCGCCGCCAATGTAATTTTTAGCGGTTAGTTCTTAGAAAATTTTTTTTGGAGTTGTGAGATGAAAAAAAGAAATATCGCGTTGTTAATTTCTTATGACGGCACGAAATACAACGGCTTTCAGCGTCAAAAATTTCCGAGTGTCGCCGTGCAGAATATTTTAGAAGACAGGCTTGCAAAAATTTTTGGAGAAAAAATTGTTATGATAGGTTCAGGAAGGACTGATGCGGGGGTTCATGCTTTTGGGCAGGTGGTAAATTTTTTTACAAGCGGAAGAATTGAAGTTGAAAAAATCCCGATTGCGGCGAGCGGAATTTTGCCGAGTGATATTGTTGTTCGTGACGCTTGGGAGGCTGACGAAAATTTCAGTGCCTTGCACAGTGCAAAAAGCAAAACTTATATCTACAAAATTCAACGCGGGAAAATTTTAAATCCTTTTACAAAAAATTTTGCTTGGCATATTCCGTATCCTCTTGACGTTGAAAAAATGAAACGTGTTTTAAAAATTCTGGAAGGTACTCATGATTTTTCTTCATTCAAAGCGGCGAGTCAAACTCAAATGAATCCTGTTCGGACGATTTTTGAAACAGATATTTTTTCCGAAAAAATTTTTGACGCAGAAATTTTGACAATAAAAATTCATGCCAGCGGATTTTTATATCACATGGCGAGAAATATTGTTGCGGCGGTTGTGGCTGTCGGTCGTGAAAGATTAAGCGAAAAAGATTTTAAAAAAATTTTTGACGCAAAAAACAGAAAACTTGCTCCGGCTACTGCTCCCGCTCATGGTCTTTGCTTGTATGAAGTTTTTTATCAAAAAGCGGCGTAATGTTGCTTATCTAATCATGACAAAGGAGTTTGATTTATGGCAGTCAAGGCTTTAATTTTTGGAACCTGCTTTAAGGTGTAGCCTATGGCACTTGGAGTAATGGTGCGGAGTCTTATACAATTTATCCTCAAGTACTGACATCAGGTTCTAAAGCACTATCTGATAAAATATGTCGAACAAATATAGGCAATGACGTTTGGGTTGGTCGAGGATGTATTTTGAAAAGTACAAATCCCGACAAGCCTTTGACAATCGGTGACGGGGCAGTTATTGCCTCTGACAGTATTTTAAATATATGAATTTTTAGGAGGAAATTTTTATGAATGATGAAAAAATTTTTGGCTACATTCGTGATTGTTTTACAGCAGGTTATACTCTTCCGCAATTCTGCATTGACAACAATTTGAAAAAAGTTTTGTTTGTTGCTGAAGATTTTTCTAAATCGGAGATGCTGTGGGAAATTTATGTTCAGTTTTGTTTTGAAAAGCGTTTTAAATTTCAAACTGATTTCGGAATGGTTTTGGGAGATAAAGCGGAAAAAATTCATCGCAATCCCGGAACAATTTTTGATGAATTGACCGTAAATCCTATTGCAAATTATAATCCGCAGGATTATGACAGAATTTTTTTCTTGACGACAAAAAGACTCAACGTCAATTCAGACAAAATTATTTACCTCGAGGAGCTTGTAAACAAATTTATTCTTGCCGCTTATGTGGAAATACCATTTTTGACTTTTTTAAAAAGCCGTCCGAAAGTAAGACTGTTTCTCATGAATTTCCCGATTATGATAGAAAATCAGCACATCACAGAGAATGAAAAACAAATTCTACAAGAAAATATTCCTCTTGCAACTTATGCAGAACGTTTGAGAAATGACACCGACGGCACTGTTAAAACTCCTTATGATTTTCTCGGCTACACGAAACAAGAATTAATTGACTTGTTGACTTTGACGGGCAGTAAAACTAATTCTGACGGCTCAACGACTTTGATTGATAATGACAACCCGCTTATTCACGTTGAAAATGGTCAAAGATTTGTTCCGAATCAGCCGAAAATTTTTAAAAACAAAATTTATTTTTTGGGCGGCTGTTCTCATCTCGGAGTTGGTGCTCCTTATGATAAAACTATTCCAAGTTATATTCAGAAACTTATCAACGAAAAAAATCTTCCTTACCGCGTAGAAAATATTTCTCAGTTTTTCACTTATCGTTATCAAGATATTTTTTACAATCTGCAAAAACTTCAGTTGAAAGACGGAGACATGGTTTTTGTTTTCTTCGACAACATGACTTCAGATAAAATTCCTAAATTTGATCTTAGCGGAATTTTTGAACGCCCGCACAATTACGGAGAAGTTTACGTTAATACTTCTCACGTCAATGAACTTGGTTATAAAGCAATGGCGGAACAAATGTTTGCTGTATTACATTCAAATAATTTTTTTGAAAATGTTAAATTTGAATATCCTGATCCGCCTCCCGCTCCTCATCGTTACGGAATACCGCAAGAAAATTTTTCAAGTTTAGGAAGTTTTTCACAAAATAAAGAGTTGGAAGAATACAAACACAAACTTCGTGCAAAAAGATTTCAAGTCGGTGCGATTGTAATGAATGGAAATCCTTTTACGCTCGGTCATGAATATTTGGTTGAATATGCGTCAAAAAAAGTTAAAAAACTTTATGTTTTTGTTGTCGAAGAAGATCAAAGCGAATTTAAATTTGACGACAGATTTAAACTTGTTCAAGCCGGAGTTAAAAAATTTTCAAACGTTGAAGTTTTACCGAGCGGAAAATTTATAATTTCTCAAAAAACTTTTTCAGGATATTTCAACAAAGAAAATTTGCAGGACGTTCAAGTTGATTCTTCAAAAGATGTAGAAATTTTTGCAAGAGAAATTGCTCCGAGTTTGGGAATTACAATTCGTTTTGTTGGAGAAGAACCCGAAGATTCTGTTACTCGTCAGTATAACGAAACCATGAGAAATATTTTTCCGCAGTACAACATAGAATTTTCTGAAATTCCAAGAAGAGAAGTCAACGGCGAAGTTATCAGTGCAAAAAAAGTTCGTGAGGCTTTACGCGAAAAAGATTTCGACACAATAAAAAAATTTGTTCCGAAAACTACTTTGAAATTTTTGCGTGATAATTTTTCAGCAGAATAAAAAATTTTAAAAATCATTAAAAATTCCGTGTCTGAATCAAGGCATGGAATTTTTTTCTTGTGGAAAATTTCTTGCAGCGTTATAATCTCAAAACTTATATAAAATTTTTTTGGAGTGATAAAAAAATGAAGTATGAGCCTGTAATAGGTCTTGAAATTCACAGCGAATTAAAAACCGCGACAAAAATTTTTTGCGGTTGTGCTACGACTTTCGGAGCGGAGCAAAATACTCATGTCTGCCCTGTTTGTTTGGGATTACCGGGAGTTTTGCCCAGCGTAAACAAAAAAGTCGTGGAATTTGCTATTAAAGCAGGTTTGGCGACAAATTGCAAAATTAACAAGTACAGCAAATTTGACAGAAAAAATTATTATTATCCCGACCTTCCGAAAAATTGGCAGACTTCTCAATATGATTTGCCGATTGCTTACGAAGGGCATGTTGATATTGATGTTGACGGCAAAAGAAAAACTGTCCGCCTTACTCGTATTCACATGGAAGAGGACGCGGGAAAATTAGTTCACAGCGGAACAAACATAAAAGATTCCGCAACTTCAAATGTTGACTATAACAGAACAGGCGTTCCGTTGATTGAAATTGTTTCTGAACCTGATATGCACTCCGCAGCAGAGGCAAGAGCCTACATGGAAAAAATTAAATCAATTCTCGAATATATCGACGTTTCTAACTGCAGAATGGAAGAAGGAAATTTAAGAGCAGATATAAATGTTTCTCTTCGTCCTGTCGGTTCTGAAAAATTAGGAACAAGAACAGAAATGAAAAATATAAATTCTTTCAAGGCGTTGGAAGATGCAATTAACTACGAAATTGAAAGACAGGCTGAAGTTTTGGACGACGGCGGAAAAATTATTCAAGAAACTCGCACCTGGAATCCCGAAAAGGGAATTACTCAATCAATGAGATCAAAAGAGGACGCTCACGACTACAGATACATGCCTGAACCTGATTTGCCGCCGATTATTACGACTGACGAAGAAATTGAAAATTTTAGAAAATCTTTGCCCGAACTTCCTGACGCTCGCAGAGAAAGATTGATAAAAAATTTTGGTCTTTCAGAATATGACGCGGGAATTATTACAAGTTCCAGAGCGATGGCTGAATATTTTGATGACGCTGTAAAAATCGGAGCGGACGCGAAACTTGTTGCCAACTGGATTATGTCCGACCTTTCCAAAAATCTCAACGCAGAAAATTTGACGATTGAAAATTCTCCCGTCGATGCAAAAAGACTTGCTGAAATGATTTTGATGATTCAAAAGGGAACTATCAGCGGAAAAATTGCCAAGACTGTTTTTGTTGAAATGTGGAAATCAAAAGATTCTCCCGAAAAAATTGTAAACGACAAAGGACTTGTACAAATTACCGACACCGGCGAAATTGAAAAAATTGTTGATGAAGTTATAGCGAAAAATTCAAAAGCTGTTGAAGATTATCGCGGAGGAAATAAAAAAGCTGTCGGAGCATTAGTCGGACAAGTTATGAAACTCACGAAGGGAAAAGCCAATCCGCAAATGGTTAATCAACTTCTTGCAAAAAAATTGGACGCTTGAAAAACATCATGAATATTTTGATTGATAAAACTCCTGAAAATTTGGAAGTCGAAAAAAATATTGAGTCTGAAATTATTCGTGCAGCTGAAACTGTCGGAAAAATTTACGGCGTGGAAAATTCTGAAATCAGCATAACTTTGACTGATGATAAAAATATTCATGAACTGAATAAAAAATATCGCGGAATTGACAGACCTACTGACGTTTTAAGTTTTGCATTTCGTGAAAGCGGAGAGCCGAAAATTTTAGATGAAGAGTTTGAAACTTTAGGCGATATAATTATTTCCGTTGAACGTGCAAAAATTCAAGCGGAAGAATTCGGACACAGTTTTTTGCGTGAAATTATTTTTTTGGAAGTTCATGGACTTCTTCACCTTCTCGGCTACGATCACATGGAAGAAAATGACAGAATCGAAATGGAAACCGAACAAAAATTTGTTATGGAAAAAATCGGAATCGGCAGAGATTAGGGAATTAGGAATTAGATTTTTTTTCCTGTCTCTTATATTTTAAGTAAACTTGAAAGGATCTGAATTTATTGCAGGAAAAATTACAGCGGGTTGAAGATAAATTCCGCGAAATTGAATCACAACTCGGCGATCCTTCTGTTATTTCGGACGTGGAAAGATTTACAAAATTGACTCGTGAACTTTCTTCGCTTGAACCGATTGTAAAAAAATTTCAGGAATATAAAAAAATTACCGCACAGATTGAAGAAGATAAAAATTTATTGGAAACTTCAAGCGACGAAGAGTTAAAAAATTTGGCGGCTGAAGAACTTGCCGAACTGAAAAAAAATAAATCCGAACTTGATAAAGAACTTCCTATTTTGCTTTTGCCGAAAGATCCCAATGACGAAAAAAATGTTATCGTTGAAATTCGCGGAGGAGTTGGCGGAGAAGAGGCGGCACTTTTTGCGGGAGATTTATTCAGAATGTACACGCGGTACGCAGAAAGACAAAACTGGAAAGTTGATATTGTTGATTCAAGTCCCACAAATATCGGCGGTTTTAAAGAAATTTCTTTCACGGTGGACGGTGCAAACGCTTACAGCAAATTAAAATACGAGAGCGGAGCTCATAGAGTTCAAAGAGTTCCCGTCACCGAATCAAGCGGAAGAATTCATACAAGTGCGGTGACTGTTGCGGTTCTTCCTGAGGCTGAAGAAGTTGACATCGAAATAAATCCAAATGATTTGAGAATTGATACTTACTGTGCAAGCGGTGCGGGCGGTCAGTACGTCAACAGAACAGAAACGGCGATAAGAATTACTCATCTGCCGAGCGGAATTGTTGTTCAATGTCAGGACGAAAAATCTCAACTTAAAAATAAAGAAAAAGCAATGAGAGTTTTGCGTGCAAGAGTTCGCGACTTGGCAGTAACTGAACAAAATCAGGCGATTGCGGCGGACAGAAAAAATCAAGTCGGTTCAGGCGACAGGAGCGAAAGAATCAGAACTTATAATTTTCCGCAGGGAAGAGTTACAGATCACAGAGTTGGTCTTACTCTTCATAAACTTGACGCGGTTTTAAACGGAGAACTTGACGAAATTATTTCTGCACTGATTACTGCAGATCAGTCAAAAAAATTAAGCGAACAAAATTAAAAATTTTTTTAGCCTTCGGGCTATTTTTTTGACAAAATTTGGAAATTTTTATAAAAATTTTTTGAGGTGATCTTGTGAGAATTTATTTGGATAATTGCTGTTATAATCGTCCTTATGATGACCAAACTCAATTAAAAATTTCTTTGGAAACCCAAGCAAAATTACTTATTCAAGATTGCATTAAAAATAATAAATTTCAGCTTGTTTCTTCGTATATTTTAATTTTTGAAAATGCAAAAAATCCTTACTCAGGCAAAAAATTTTCGATTTTGAAATTATGGATAAAGGCTTAAAATGTCTTTTGGAATTTATGGGGACTGTCGAAACAGAAAAATTTATTTCAGCGGTTTTGAGAGAAAAATTTGATTATACAGAGTGGCGTAAAAATTTTTTTGATGACATTGAGGCGAAAAAATTTAATGAAAGTGCCGCAGAATATGCAAGTTTAAATAAACCAAAGTTTAAAAAAAAGTTACTCGAATTTTAAAATTATATCCTGCAGAAAAATTTTGCAAGCTATGTTTTCCAGCTTGTGAAAAAATTTCTGCTACCAATTATGAAAATCTCACTTCTGAAAAAGATTTGATAACTTATACTATTGACGGAGATAAAATTTTCGCCGATAATATTCACAGCATTATGGAATTTTTTCATTTGTTTTAACCGCGAAAGAAGGTCGTAATATGAAAAATAATTTTGTCTTTGATTTACAGCGTTTTGCTGAACAAACTATCACCGACTCGAAAATCGATTTGACATCAACCACTGAAGATACAGATTTTACAAAAAATGGTGTAACGGTTGCACATTTCGACTTTTCAACAACAACTCTGACAAAAGTCGGCAACGCAGACGTCAGTGATATAACTGTCACAATCGACGATAATGCGGAATATATACTCGATAAAGAATTTAGGGAAATCACGGACGGCACAAATACTTTTATTGTCGCTTCGACGAGCAATACATCTACAATAGTCAAAGGCAACAAAATTACAAGCGGAACAATTTACAAAATTAAACTTACTGACGGTAACACTTGTGTTTACACAGGCAAGACTTATACACGTTCTGGAGATAAAGTTCTTGCTGTTTTAAACGGTACGGCTTATATTTACGACTATGTTGAAGCAGACGGAGGACTGTCCCCCAGTGAACATGTTGCGGGAATTACAGGCTTAAGTTCAACAGTAACAACTGATAATTTTTCGGTGGACAATTCTACCGTAAAATTGCAAGCTGCTGCACTCGGCACAAGCGAAATTAAAATTTCCAGAACAGGAGATTATACTTTGGCTTTAGCTGACGGTGTATCGAGTGAAACAGACCTTGCTGCAAGCTGGATCGTTTCAAACGGCACGGCAGAATATTATGAAACAGGTACGGCAACATACACTGCGGCGACTGACGGAAAATCTATCGCATATTCTGTTACGGGAACGACTTCCGCAACAATCACGGGCTTAAGTTCTAATGCAGTTAAAGAAGATTTAGTTACAGACGGAAATGTTGTAACATTAAATTCGGCAGCACTCGACCCAAACCAAAAAGTTACAATTTCCGACGATTATACTTTGGCACTGGCAAGCGATGTTCCTCAATCGACAACGACTGCGGCAGGATTTACAGTCAGCGGCATAACTGCAAAATACAGCAAAGGCGAAACAACTGCAGGTTATGTCTTGTCAGGTGATAAAAAATCCGTCACTTATACGACGGCAAGCAGCGGAGAAACCTTATTCACGATAGAAGGTTTAAAGAAAGACACAAAGGCAAGTGATTTGTCACTGAAAGATAAAACCGTAACATTAAATTCGGCAGCACTCGACCCAAACCAAAAAGTTACAATTTCCGGCGATTATACTTTGGCACTGGCAAGCGATGTTCCTCAATCGACAACGACTGCGGCAGGATTTACAGTCAGCGGCACAACTGCAAAATACAGCAAAGGCAGAACAACTGCAGGTTATGTCTTGTCAGGTGATAAAAAATCCGTCACTTATACGACGGCAAGCAGCGGAGAAACCTTATTCACGATAAAAGGTTTAAATGAAGATACAAAGGCAAGTGATTTGTCACTGAAAGATAAAACCGTAACATTAAATTCGGCAGCACTCGACAAAAAACAAAAAGTTACAATTTCCGACGGTTACACTTTGGCACTGGCGGAAGATGTTACTCAATCGAAAAAGGTCAAGAAAGGATTTACAGTCAACGGCACAAGTGCAAAATACTACGGAGAAGGCGGAATAACTGCAGGTTATGCTTTGTCAGATGATAAAAAATCTGTCACTCATAAAAGTGCAACCACCGGAATTTTATTCACGATAAGTGGATTAAAGAAAGATACAAATGCAAGTTATTTGTCACTGAAAGATACAACTGTAACATTAAAATCCGGAGCACTCAACAAAAACCAAAAAGTTACAATTTCTAAAGGTAAAGGTTACACTTTGGCACTGGCAAGCAGTGTTCCTCAATCGAAAAAGTTCAAGAAAAGATTTAAAGTCAGCGGCACAACTGCAAAATACTACAGCAAAGACGGAATAACTGCAGGTTATACTTTGTCAGATGATAAACGCACCGTCACTTATGTAAATGCAGGTGGCGGAACCTTATTCACTATAAAAGGTTTAAAGAAAGGTACAAAGTCAAGTAAATTGTCACTGAAAGATAAAACCGTAACATTATATTCGGGAGCACTCGACCCAAACCAAAAAGTTACAATTTCTAAAGATAAAGGTTACACTTTGGCACTGGCAAAAGATGTTTCTAAACCGAAAAAATTTTCGGCAGGATTTACAGTCGAAGGCACAACTGCAAAATACTACAGCAAAGACGGAATAACTGCAGGTTATACTTTGTCAGATGATAAACGCACTGTCGCTTATAAAGAGGCAACCACCAAAACTTTATTCACGATAGAAGGTTTAAAGAAAGACACAAAGGCAAGTGATTTGTCACTGAAAGATAAAACCGTAACATTAAATTCGGAAGCACTCGACAAAAACCAAAAAGTTACAATTTCCGACGGTTATACTTTGGCACTGGCAAAAGATGTTACTCAATCGAAAAAATTTTCGGCAGGATTTAAAGTCAGCGGCACAACTGCAAAATACTACAGCAAAGACGGAATAACTGCAGGTTATACTTTGTCAGATGATAAACGCAC
>JAFZMV010000159.1 GCA_017553205.1 Selenomonadaceae bacterium
ATTTGGATTACGTCTACCAAGTGTTAAAAAAATATCAAAAGAACGGAAACAGCTTACCGGCAGAAAAAATACGTGGCAGAAAATTTGGCGAGAGGAGAAGATTGCAGCAAGGCGAATCTGAATCGATAAGAACAGCAATAAAAGAACATACCCCAGACGAGTTTAAATTGCCATACTCCCTTTGGAGTCGAGAGGCAATACAAGAATTGATTGAGCAGAAATATCAAATCAAAATGCCCCTTACAACTATTACAGAATATTACTCCGGCGACAATAAATACTAAATTTTTTTTCGTGAGATTCTATTCGCATTTCACGTCTGCTAAAAATTTCTCACAGTTTTTGGTAATTTTAATCGTCGGAGTAATAGTGAAAAACTTGTACAGAGTTTTTTGTTTCCGAAAATTTTATTTGGTAGGGGAGATGAAAAGTTGAACTCCGAAAGGAGTAAACGATGTACACGAAGGAAGAAAATAAAAATTCTGTCATAATTTTGGAACTCGTGCATATAACATAGTGAAAATAAAAATTTCAAAAAAAGAAAGGAAGTTTTAAAAATGACAGACGAAAAAATTTTGAAAGATGAATTGATGAGCGAGGAAGAACTTGAAAATGTTGCAGGCGGTTCTTGGTTACAATTTACAGCCGATATGCTCGAAGCGAAAAAACGTAATATTCAGGGATTTGAAAATCTCGATCCGACTAACCCGAACAGTGACCTTATAAAGATGATTTTTGACGATAATTTGCGTCATAAATATGTTGAAAAAGTCGGAGAAGTCTTTGCGGCTCACGGAATCACGATGGAATACAAAGGAAAAATTTTGGAAGACAACATTTACACTTATCAAGGCAATAAAATTTCCCGCGAACGTGCTTGGGAAATTGTTGACGGCAAATAGTATTAAAATCAAAATCTATTAGGCAAAAAAATCCCTTCGTAAATTCGTAGGGATTTTTTAATTTTATTTTTTTTTCGGATTTCAGTTAGTTTTTTTCCATTCGTATGAAGATTGATCTGCAAGATAAGTTGAGCCGTCAGCCAATTTAAAAGTTGCTCCGACATTTCCGCAAACATTCAATTTACTTCCGTCAGTGAGAGAAATATTTACTCCGTCAGAATTTATTTGTGCAGATAAAATTTGATCCAGTGTCGTATTTTTAAGAGTTATTGTATCTTCGCTGTTTGCTTTGAAAATCGAATCATTTCCATTTCCAATTCCTGAAATAAATTCATCAACACCGTTTCCGCCGATAAGTCTGTCGCTGCCGTAATTTCCTCCCCAAAGTTTTGAGCCGCCGTTTCCTGCCCAAATATCATTGTCCGCATTGTCTGCACCGTAAATTATTTCTTTTTTGTCATCGGCTCTGAAATCAATCGAACCTGCCCAATTTGCGACTAAAGCATGAGTTTGAACATTTCCGTTTTCGTCTGCAAAATTTAGAACTTTTCCGCGAGTGTCACGCAAAATTGCCGTCCCGATGTTTGACGAAACAAAAATATCATTGCTTGAAGTATTTACGTCAACAATTTCTGTACCTGCAGAAAAATTTATCTGATCTCCGTCTTTGTAATCGTTAATAATATCCTGATAATTTGAGTGAGTGAAAGTTTTCGATTCTGATGAACCAAATTCAACGTTGACGGGCTGAGATTGTTGACAGAGATAACGCAGGAACATAAAACCGGCAGGATAAGCATCTGCTGTTCCCGTTCCTGATTTAAATTCCAGTGCTTTTTCTAATCTTTCGCTGTCTTGTGCAAGTCCGCTGATAATTGCTGTACTTCCTCCGTTATAATCGTCAGAACCATGAAGAAGTTCGGCAACTCCTTCCGTAAAAAATTGCGGCATATTATTTTTGAAAAGTCCTGCACCAAACATAACAGCGTGAGTCATTTCATGAGCAATTATTCTATCTATGTATAACTGTCTTCTTGAATTTGATGAAGTAGATTTTCCGTTAATATCATTCGGATCCAAATCTGCACGACCGGGTACATTTATGTACATGTCTATGCTGTCAACTGCAAAAAATGTGTCCAAGTCTTTATAACCTGTCGGAACTGTATCTGCACTGTAAGGAGTATTTATTCCGAATCTGATATTTATATTTTTGTTTTGAAAATCTAATCCGAAAGAATCGTAAGCAAGTTTTAAAGATTCATCAATCCAATAATTTTCAATTCCGCGAATCATATTCAGAATTGTAGCTGCAACATTTTCTCCGCTGTTGGTGTATCTGCCATCGCTGTAATTTGTTCCTGCATGCAAATAAGTAGTTTTAACTTGAGAATAATCTGAAGAGCCTGAATCATCTTGCGAAGCAGTTGCATAGTCAATTACTTCAAGATATTCATTCGGGTAAGAAATTGTATAAGAAAAAGAATTTCCGTCAGAACCTGTATAAGTGTGAAAATTTTTTGAACCTGCGGCGGGCAAGGGAAGTTCAGAGAGATTTACATTCGGTTCGGGAACAATATCTTGAGCATTTTTTGTTTCTGTCATTCCCGCATTTGAACCGCTGACTGATCCAGTATCAACAGAAAAATCATTTTCCGCACCGAGAACAATTCCGCAATTTTTTTTCAAACTTTCAGCTGCTCCAAAATTTTCGGTAGCATAAGCCATATCCGCAACAAAATTATCTATTGCGTCTTGTAAATTTCCAAAACGTGTTGTCGCTTTAACTGCATGATCGAGAACTGTAACGCCGTCAATAGTTGTGTTGTCGGAATAACGTTTGAGAACATTAAAAAAATTCTTCATGGTGTCTACCGATGTTGACATGAAATCATCTCCCTATATTGATTTAGAGAATTTTTTCAACAAAAAAGAGATATTTCCTGCATTTGTAGCGGTTTGAAAAAATAATATAAGTAGCCCGAGTGAACAAACCAACCTTGACAATTGGAAAGTAAAATTCTAAAAACAGTGGTTTTCATGGCATTTCGTAAAAGTTTAACATCACGAATTTTCCATTTGCGAAGAAAAGCTTTCAATTTTGATCAAAGCAACTTGATTGGATTCGAGTCAGGACTATAAGGCGGTAAATACAGAGGCAAAGCATTTGCAGATAAAATCAATTCCCTTACCGAGAGTTGTAAAATTTTTTTTATACGAAAAATTTTCCCGACAAATCGAAGTATATCAAACATCGTCCGCATTTGTTGAAAAAATTTTAATGCTGTGTTATATTTCTGAAAATTTTATTTTCAATGATTTTTTGTACAAACAAATTTTGTTGAAAATTTTTTTTAATGACGGATTTTTATCGAGGAGAAATTTATCATGTGGAAAAAGATTTTTTTTGCGGTGTGTCTTTTCTTTATTTCAACGGCGAATGTTTCAGCCACTCCAGTCAGTATTTCCGAAGATAATTTAAAAACTTTTGTTGAAAAAAGCAGTGCAGTTTTGAAAGCGGGAGATCCGAATTCTTTCTTAGATATGCCCGTTGAGTTGAATGAGTTTGAAGGAATAAAAAATTTTATCGACAAAAGTATTAAAACTGAAGCCGGCACACCGATAGAAATTACTTACATTGTTAAAGATGATAAAGTTTTCGCGGTTGTTATCGGTTCAGACAAGTACGACGAAAATATTAAAAATTATTTCGACGGCTTGAGCATAGTTTTTTTGAAATCTTTGGGACTGACTGACGAAGAAATAAAAGGTCTTTTGAATGAAAAAATTGAAATTACTTGGCAAAAAGAAGGATTTATTTCACGACTGAATAAAAAATTCATTGTACGGTTTGTGTCTACTGCCATGATAATTATTGCGGAGGATAAATAAATTTTTTTACGGAGGTTGTCATGAAAAATTTTTTTAAAAATTTATTCGGCGGAGAAAACGATTATGAAATTGTTGAGCCTGCAAACGTTGAAAACGCTGTGAGAAAATATGTAAATGTTGTCGGCAGAGTTCAGGGAGTCGGATTCAGATTTTTTGTCCAGCAGACTGCATTGAGTTTGAAAGTTACCGGCTGGGTTAAAAATGAAACTGACGGTTCAGTCAGCATGGAAATTCAAGCCGAGCCGCAAATTTTAGATATGCTTATTGAAAAAATTAAAAGAGGCAACGGCTATTCAAATGTTCAGGATATGAGCAGCGAAAATTTGGAAGTCGTGAAAGGAGAGAATAAATTTGTCATCAATCACTGACGAAGTAAACACAAAAAGAATTTTAGTTTTAAACGGCCCTAATTTAAATTTACTCGGAACAAGAGAGCCTGAAATTTACGGGCGGCTGACTTTATCCGAAATAAATGATGTCCTGCATGCAAGGGCAAAAGAATTGGGAGTAGACGAAATAAATTTTCTGCAGTCGAATTTTGAAGGCGAACTTGTCGAAGCAATTCAAAAAGCTCGCGGGCGTTATGATTTTATTTTATTGAACGCGGCGGCTTTAACTCATTACAGCATAGCACTTCGCGACGCGATAGCAGCCATTCCTGTTCCCGTAATTGAAATTCATTTGTCGAATATTCACAAGCGGGAAGATTTCAGAAATAATTCTGTAATTGCTCCCGTTGTTATGGGGCAAATTTGCGGTTTTGGAATTGACAGTTATATTGCGGCGTTAGAAATTGCCGTAAGAAAATTAAAAATTTAACGGAGGATTTTTCAGTTGGAAAAATTTAATTTTTCTGCACGCCTTGAAAATCTTTTGAAAAAAATTTCTGATGAAAATATTGACGCGGTCTTAATTACTAAGACTGCGAATCTTTTTTATTTCAGCGGATTTCGTGGCGACAGTGCAGTTTTGCTTATCTCAAAAAATTTCTGCAAACTGATAACAGACGGCAGATACACCGAACAGGCACAGAAACAAACTGAAAATTTTGAAGTCGTGCAGCATGAGGAAGGTCTTTTTAAAAAAATTGCCGACGAAATAAAAAATTGCGGCGTGAAAAAATTGGGCTTTGAGGGAAGAAATATTTCTTTCGCCGATTATAATTATTTGAATGAAAATTTATCAGAAGTCGAATTAAAATCTGTTGAACTTGATTCACTCAGGCAAATTAAAGATGATGCTGAAATTTTTTTGATTCGTCGAGCCTGTGAAATTGCGGACAAGGCTTTTGCCGAAATTTTGAATTTTATAAAAGTCGGCAGAACTGAAAACGAAATTGCCGCAGAACTTGAATATTTAATGAGAAAATTCGGAGCGGAAAAAAATTCTTTTGATACAATAGTTGCGTCAGGTGTTCGCGGAAGTCTGCCGCATGGAATTGCAAGCGAAAAAAAAATTTGCGACGGAGAATTTATTACAATGGATTTCGGGGCAATTTACGGCGGATATTGTTCAGATATGACGCGAACAATTTGTGTCGGTAATGCGTCCGATAAATGGAGAAATTCTTATAATGAGGTTTTAAATGCTCAACTTCATGGATTGGAAGTTATAAAAATAGGAGTCAGCGGAAAATTTGTTGATGAGGCTGTCAGAAATAAATTGAAAACTGCAGAACTTGACAAATATTTTTCGCATGCACTCGGTCACAGTTTGGGAATTGAAATTCATGAAGAACCGCGTTTAAGTCCTTTAAGCAAGTGTGAAAGTCTGCAAAAAAATATGCTTGTCACGGACGAGCCGGGAATTTATATTCCGAATGAAGGCGGAATCAGAATAGAAGATACTGTTTTAATCACGGAAAACGGTGCAGAAACTTTAACGAAAAGTCCGAAAAATTTAATTGAGATTTTGTAAAATTTCTTGACCGTTTTTTTTGTGAATGTTAAAATCTTGCAAGTTGATGAAAATTTTAACGGGAGGATTTTTGTGATGGATAAAGTTGACGGACAAACTTCAAAAGGTACTCCGATGAAATCTGATGATAAAAAATTGCGTCTGCTCATTACGGACGATTCTAAACTTTTGAGAAAAAAACTCCGCGATGAATTGGAAAATCTCGGCTGCGAAGTTATTGAGGCTACAAACGGTAAAGAGGCTATCACTTCCGATTTGGAAAGCGAGCCGGACGGAATTTTTCTTGATATTGTCATGCCGGAAGTCGGCGGAATTGAGACTCTGCAGGTTATTCGAGAAGTCAGTCCCGATGTTCCTGTTGTCATGCTTTCTTCCGCAGGCACTCCGCAAAAACTCATGCAGACTTTAAAAATGGGTGCGATAGATTTTATTCAGAAACCTTACACCAAAGATCAAATCTTCCGTGCCGTTGAGTCAATTCGCAAGATAAAAGAAAAAAACTTGAGAAAGGCGGCGGCTAAAGAAAGCGAGCTGAAAGAATGAAATTTCACGATTTTGGTCAGTTTCTGTTCAATTCTTCAGTTTTTGACTTGAAAAAACTTTCAGAAATGATTTCGGAAGCAAAAGATATTCAGCCAACTTTTTCAACTGCCGCCATCTTCCAAAGATTTATTTCAGTGTCGGAAGTTATAAAAATTTTTTCTGAATCTGAATTTGCTGTCGAGAAAAATTTCATGGAATATTTCCGCACACATTCTCAAGACGTTCAAAAAAAATATGATGAAGTTGTTCAAAATTTTTTAAATGCGGACAAAACGGCAGAATTAACCGAATCGCTTGAAGAGCCTTCTACAAAACTTGCACAGGTTTTAGTTGACAGAAATTTAAAATTTGAACAATTTGAAAAAATTTTGGAAGATTATCACAGGGAAGAATTTTCGCCGGTAGAAAAAGTTTTTGCCGATTGGTACAGTACGCTGACTTTTGAAAGAAAATTTGATTATCCTCCTTCGTTGGACGTTGCAAAAGATTTTCATGGATTTTTAACTGAATCGCTAAAAACTACGATAATATTTTCGTCAACTCCTGTTGATACAGTTGAAAAATTATTCGGAGCAAGCGTGAAAATACAGGGTGCGATGCCTGTCGTTATAGGAGTACTTGCAGAACAAAATACACTTCACAAACTTGCAAATTCTTACGATGATTTTGTCAGCGAAGATATTGAGGAAGATTTTGACTCTGTAGCTGAAATGCTGAATGTTTTCACGGGAAATTTTACGGTAAAAGTTGCCTCACAACTCGGAATTGAAGAAGAATTATATCCGCCACTTTTCGGCAGACTTGAAAAAAATGTTTTTTCGTTCTTAACTGTGACGTGCGATTTTGGAAATTTTTATCTGTACATCGGCGAGGAGGAAATTTTTTAACAGTATTCAAAAATTAATTGTTATGAGGTGTTTAGCATGGCAGAAAAACTCAAAAATTGTCAGTCTTGCGGAAAAATCTTTATGGCACAGCCCGGAGAAAAAATCTGCAGAAATTGTCAGGAAGCAGCGGCAAACTTGGAAGCGGTCGTCGTTGATTACGTCCGCGATCACCCTAAATGCAAAATTGTCGAGATTATGGAAGAAACCGGAGCCCCCGAATCTCTTATCCGTCGTCTTATTGAGGCAGGAAGATTTATTCAAGTTGGTGTCAGCATGTCTTATCCTTGCAAAAAATGCGGAAAAGAAATTTTCGCGGGCAAATACTGCGATGACTGCTTAAAAGAAATGCAGGAAAATCTTCAAGCCGCACAGGGCGAACTTGCACAAGCTGCCGAAGCCGCCGCACGCGGTCATGGAATGTATTCAAAAGAACTTCAAAAATGATTTCTTTAAAACGTATTCAAACAAAAAAAGAGCCGCCGAAAATTTTTTAGCAGCTCTTTTTTTATGCGAAAATTTATTTCAATAATTTTCTAGCGACTAACAACTATTTTTCATGATAGATTAAATCTGCCAAATATTTTACGGCTTGAGGATAATTTAAAGCAGGACTCAAAAGAAATAAATTTTGCGGGAGATAATAAATTTTGTTGTTTTTAACTGCGTTGATTGTCTGCCAAGCTGCGTTTGAATTTATTTCTTCCTGCATGCCTTTTTTCAACTCTTCGGAATTTCCCATGCTCGTTACAAAAATTATTTCGGGATTTTGTGCGGCTAAAGTTTCCATGCTGTACGGAGCGGCATCAGGATTTTTTTCAAAAGGTGTCATACCGTCCGCAATATTTTCCCAGCCCAGCATTTTTACAATACTTCCCGCGATACTTCCTTCAAGCTGAACGCTCAAACCTTGTGCGGTGCTGTGAAGAATTGCAACACGTTTTTTTTCTGCGGGAATTTTTTCAAGAGTCTGTTTTATATCCGCGTCCATTTTCTGAATAATTTCAGCACCTTTATTTTCGTTTCCGCTAAGTTTCGCAAAAACTTTTACGGAATTTTTTACTTCGTCATAAGTTTTCATTTCCATGACAAGCACGGGAATTTTATTTTCTTGCAGAATGTTTATAAGTTTTTCATTCATGCCCTTGTTGATTATGACCAAATCGGGAGTACATGACAAAACTCTTTCGACGTCAACTTGATAAACTTTTCCGATACTCGGAATATTTTCAGCCCAGTCAGGAGTATTATTTTTTGAATCAGGTCTGCCCACAATATTTGCTCCAAGTTCGTGCAGAGACTCCAAAAATGATGCGGAGGCAACAACAATTCTTTCAGGCTTTTTGTTTAGAGTAATTTTATTGCCCGCGTCGTCCGTAATTTCAGCAAAAATTTCTGATTCTGAAGTTACTGCGGAATTATTATTTGTTTCGGAATTATTTCCGCATGCCGAAAAAAAATTCACCGCAAAAAAAAACGCGGCGACGATATAAAATTTTTTCATTAAAACCGTCGCGAGAAACTCCTGATTTTAATCAGGAGAGGAAAGCGACTCCCTCCATTCAAAAATTTTTCGCCAGAAGGCGAGCGGGCTTAATTGCTTTTAAAGCCTCCGCCCGCTAGAGTAGTAATCCTTCGCCAATGTTATCCTGCAGTTTTGTATGTTTGCACAGCACCGTTTCTACTGCTCAAAACTGTTTAACCACAAACCGCAGAGCGGCAGATTAGGATTTATGTCCGCCGGTGCCTATATATTTGCAGGTAACGTAGTCACTCAAGACTTAGGCTAGTCAACCAGAACTTGTTCTATTTTTCACACAAGTTCACGATTTTCAATCGTGCAGTTGTTGACTTTGAATTTCTCCTCGTCAAAATTGTAGAAAGATAATTTATTTGCTCGTCTTTGTGTTCGTCGATATTTTCAATAATTTTTTCGTCGTTCAGACCGCAACGACTGACCAAAACTGCATCTTCGGACATATTTTCATTTTTGAGAATTTCGGCAACTTCATGAAAATTTTTATAAACTTTCATCAAAACAGCTGTATCAGAAATTTTCAGAGCGTCAATAATTTTTTCGCGGTCGGCAGTCGCGGGAATCACCGTCAAAATATCTCCTCCGTAAACAAGCGGACGATTTATATAACTCGAAATTGCAAGGAAAGCAGGAACACCCGGGACAGTTTCAATTTTCACGCCAGAATTTTTCAGCAGACGGAAAATATAAATATATGTGCTGTAAAACATCGGATCGCCCAAAGTCAAAAACGCAACATTTTTTCCCGCGTTTAAAAATTTTAAAATTTCTTTTTCGTTTTCTTCAAAAACTTTGTGAAATTCTTCAAAATTCGTCACCATCGGGAAAGTTTGATAAATAATTTCAACATCGTCACGCAGATAAGGTTTCGCAATGTTTAAAGCGACGCTACCTTCTTTTTTTTCGGTTTTCGGTGCAATGATAATATCAGCATTTTTTATTGCATTAATGGCTTTGACTGTCAAAAGTTCAGGATCGCCGGGCCCAACTCCTATTCCGTAAAAAATTCCAACCGATTCATTTTCCATTCTTAAAATACCTCCGAAATTTCAAAATACACGGCAGAATTTTCCCGCAGAATTTTTTTGCTCATACGCCCTGAAATTTCGACTGCCAAATTATTTTTCCTTTATTCAACAAAGAAATTTACTGATTCAAATTTCAATCAAATTTCCGTCTTTATCAATGGGATCTGTCAACAAAAATAATGCACTCAAATCAACATGAAAAATAACTTTGTATTCCTCTTCCGAATCGTCCGCACCGTTAAATTTATTGCTGTAAAGAAGGCTGACGGCGTGGCAGTAGTCGTTGACTTCGTTTGTCGAATTGTACGCGTCCATTTTTTTACTGCAGACAGCTTCTTGAAATTTAAAAACCGTGCCGACAGGAAAATACCCTTCGATAAAAACTTTTTTCGGAAAATAAAAATTTTCCTCAACAAACGGAATCGGAACTTTTGAACGGAGAAAAAGTCCTTCAAATTCCAAAGATTTCATCGTCAAAAAAATCCCTCCAAAAATTTAAAATTCAGCTGAAAAGCCCGCAAATTTTTTTTCTTCGTCTGGCAAAAGTAAATCAGAAAATCCCGTCATGTCCATGACTTCGCGAACAGTTGTATTGACATTGATAACTTTCAGAGTTCCTTGACTGTCCATAATTATTTTGAGTTTCAATAAAATTCTCAAACCTGCCGACGCAATATAATCAAGTTCTTTCAAGTCAAGCGTCAAATTTTCAATGTCCGAAATTTGTTTCACTAAATTTTTATCCAGTTCAATCGCTGTGACAGCATCAAGTCTGCCGATTAAGGCTACAGTCAAATTCGAGCCGTCAAGAATTTTTTTTATTTCCATAAACCTCATTCCTTCATGAAAAAACTTTTTATTTGCTTTCAAACGATTTTTATAATTACCGGAACTCCCAAAAATAAATTTTTCTACAAACCGTAACACCTTCTGTTTGTAGTTTAACAAAATTTTTTTCGGTTTGCAAAAAAAATTACGGAAACAATTCAATTACAGCAAATTATCGAGAATAAAATTGAAAAAAGATTAGGGCTGTGTTATATTTTTGGATATTCTATTACTCCGGCGACAATAAATACTAAATTTTTTTCGTGAGATTCTATTCGCATTTCACGTCTGCTAAAAATTTCTCACAGTTTTTGGCAATTTTAATCGTCGGAGTAATAACTTCTTGAGAAAAAATAAAAAAATTTGAGGGAACATTTATGATTGGTTATCTCAACGGAAAAATAAAATTTTTGAACGGCGATGATTGCATTTTAGATGTCAACGGAGTCGGTTATAAAATTTCTGTGGACGCGGCAACTCGTCAAGATTTAAAAATTGGAGAGTCTGCGAAATTTTTTATTCATACTTCAGTCAGAGAGGACGCAATAAATTTATACGGCTTTAAAAATCAATCGACTTTTGAATTATTTGAAAATCTTTTGACGGTGAACGGAGTCGGAGCAAAGTCAGCACTTGGAATTGTTTCAAAAATTTCTGCGTCAGATTTTGCGTCAGCGGTTGCACGTCAAGATTTAAACACTTTAACAAAATTGCCCGGAGTAGGAAAAAAATCTGCTCAAAGACTTTTGCTGGAACTTAAAGACAAACTAAAAAATTTTTCGGGAGAAATTTCGGACGCAGGAGAATTTCAAGCAGAACAAATTTCTTCTACTGCGATTGATGAGGCAACGGACGCACTTTCTGCACTCGGTTATACTTCTTCAGAAATTTCTTCGGTTTTCAAAAAAGCTCCGAAAAATTCCACGACCGAACAACTTATAAAATTTGCGTTGAAAGAGTTGAGCAGATGGACAGATTAAAAATTAAATCCAAAATCGAAAGAGAAAAATTTTTATGTCAAGAAAACATGAAGAAGAATTAAAATCCCGACTGGAAAAAGAATCAGGCTATATAGTTCACCAATTCGGCGGACGCATGAAATTTGCTTTGGCTTATCCGAATTTTTATCGCGTGGGCATGTCAAATTTGGGAATACACATAATTTACGAGCTTTTAAATTTGCGTGGAGATACTTCCTGCGAAAGATTTTTTTTGCCCGAAATGAAAACTTTAGCCGACATGGAAAAATCTAACACGACACTTTTAAGCATGGAAACTCAAATGCCGTTAAATAAATTTGAAGTCGTGGGCTTTTCAGTTTCATTTGAGCCTGATTATTTCAACGTCGTGAAAATGTTACAACTCGGAAAAGTAAAAGTCCGTGCAGATGAGCGGACAAAATTTGATCCGATAGTAATAGCCGGCGGACCTTGTGCAACTTTTAATCCGATTCCGCTTTCAAAAATTTTCGATGCGTTTGTTATCGGCGAAGGCGAAGTTATTCTTCCAAAATTCATGGACGTGATGCAGGAAACAAAAAATTTGCCCCGTGAAAAAATTTTAGAAAAACTTTCGGAAGTGGAAGGAATTTTTGTCCCGAAATTTCCGAAAAAAGTTTCGCGTCAATGGCTGAAAAATCTTGATGACTTCCCTGCACATTCAGTAATTCAAACTTCAGACACGGAATTTAATATGTATTTGATTGAAACTGCACGGGGTTGCGGTCGTCATTGTCGTTTTTGCATGGCGGGATATTGTTTCAGAAAACCGCGTAACAGGTCTTTGGGAGTTTTAAAAGCTGAAGTTGAGGACGCAGAAAAATTTCAAAAAAAAATCGGCTTGGCAGGTGCGGCAATTTCAGATTATCCGCAAATTAACGAACTCTGCAAATTTATTCTTGAAAAAAATCTTCCCATGTCCGTCGCGTCATTTCGTGCTGATTCCGTGACTTTTGAGCTTGTTCAGGCTCTTGCAAAAAGCGGCTTGAAAACTTTGACGGTTGCCCCTGAAGTCGGCAGCGAAAAAATGCGGAAAGTTATCAACAAGGGAATTACCGAAGAAAATATTTTTTCTGCCGTTGAGTTCGGTTTTAAAGCGGGAATAAAAAATATCAAACTTTATTTCATGATTGGTCTGCCGTTTGAAGATATGGAGGACGTGGACGCGATAGCAGATTTAACTTTGCGGCTGAAAAAATTTTCTGATGAAAACGGCGGAGGAAAATTAACTTTGAGCGTCAATCCGTTTATCCCGAAACCTTTCACGCCTTTTCAGTGGTCGCCGATGGCTGAGAAAAAATATTTGGATTCGGCTTTAAAAAATTTGCGTGGAAAATTAAAAAAATTTCGCGACGTGGAAATAATTTCCGAGTCAATAAAATCTGCGGAAATTCAGGCGATACTTGCAAGAGGCGATGAAAAAATTTCTGAACTTGTTGCAAAATCCGACTCCATGAAAAAATTTAAAGAACTTTTACGGGAAAATAATATTGACGAAAATTTTTATTTGCGGCGTGAAAGAAATTTTGATGAAATTTTTGCTTGGGATTTTATCAACATGGGATTTTCAAAAAAATATCTTTTCGACGAATTAAAACGGGCTGAAGATTTTAAAAATACTGCTCCATGTTTTGAAAATTGCAAGCGTTGCGGAGTTTGTGACTTTTAACATCAAAGTTTTTGACGAAAAGTTTTTTTGTGATAGAATGTCAAAAAATTTTTCACAGGTGTTATTATGGACGAAAAAATTATTGTTACTAAAAGTGATTACATCGCGTCAGCTGTCGGGAAAAAACAGTATCCCGAAGAAAAATTGCCTGAAATTGTTTTTATCGGTCGTTCAAATGTCGGGAAATCTTCGCTGATAAATTCTTTGACGTGCAGAAAAAATCTTGCCCGCACTTCTCAAACTCCCGGCAAAACTCGGACGATAAATTTTTATAAAGTCGAGTTGAAAATTTCTGAAGAAAATTCTGCGACTTACAAAAATTTTTATCTTGTGGATTTGCCCGGCTACGGTTACGCGAAAACCAGCAAGACCAACCGAAGAATTTGGGAAAAATTTATCGAAGAATATCTTTTGAACAGCCGCGAAATAAAATTTGTCTGTCAGCTTATTGATCTGCGTCATGATCCTATGGAATCGGATTTGAAAATGTTTCACTGGCTGATTGAAAAAAATATTCCCGTGCTTGTTATCGCGACGAAATCAGACAAACTCGGAAAAAACGATCAGAAAAAAAATTTTGCCGCCATGAAAAAAATTTTGGAAATTGAAGAACTTTCAATACTTCCTTACTCGTCGGTGAAAAATGAAGGGCGTGCCGAATTGCTTGACGTAATTTTAAATTCTCTGTAGAATAGCCCGAAAATTCATTTTGGCGAAGGAGATTTTTTTATGAGGGAGCTTACAACTTTTGAAAAATCCCTTTTGAATTTTTTACAAAAAAGTATTCCGATTGACAGCAGACCTTTTGCAAGAATCGCGGAAGAACTCAACACAGACGAAAAAACTGTCATTGAAAAATTACGCGAATTAAGTTCTGAAGGTTATCTGCGAAGAATCGGGACTTTTTTTGATTCTGACAAACTCGGTTATCAGGGAATTTTGGCAGCTCTTCAAGTTGAACCGTCAGAAATTGAAAACGTTGCAAAATTTGTAAACAGTTACTCCGGCACAACTCATAATTACGAACGCGAAGGAAAATTTAATTTGTGGTTTACTCTGTTGTCGAAAGATGATGAACAGGAATCAAAAATTTTGTCGGAAATCGAAAAATGTCATGGAGTAAAAAAAATGCTGAGATTAAAAGCCACAAGAAAATATAAACTCAACGTACAATTTAAACTTCAATGAGGCGAAAAAGTGGACGAAAAAAATTTGACGCGACTTGATAAAGAAATTATCAAAGTTTTGCAGGGAGATTTTCCAATCTGTGAAGAGCCGTATAAAGTTTTGGCGGAAAAAATCGGAATAAGCGAAGAAGAATTTTTACGGCGGATAAAAAATTTTGTCGAAGAAAAAAAAATTCGCAGAATGGGAGCAGTTCTCCGACATCGTGAGGCAGGTTTTAAGGCAAATGCTCTCTGTGCTTGGGAAGTTCCGCCTGAAAAAATTGACGAAACTGCGGAAATTATGTGTAAAAATTCTGCGGTTTCTCATTGTTACGACAGGACGACTGCTCCGAATTGGAATTATAATTTGTATACAATGGTTCATGCAAAAAGCCGTCAGGAATGTGACGAAATTATTTTGAAACTTGCCGAGCAGACAGGAATAAAAAATTTTCAAGTTTTCTACTCAAAAAAAGAATGGAAAAAAACTTCCATGAAATATTTCTGCGAGTAAATTATGGGTAGTGATTTTTTTGAAAGTTTATGATTGTTTTACGTTTTTCAATGAGTTTGAATTGTTGGAACTTCGGTTGAATACTCTTTGGGATTTGGTTGACTATTTTGTTATAGTCGAGGCAAACAAAACTCATTTTAACGAGCCGAAACCTTTCAACTTTTACGAACGGCAGAAAGAATTCAAAAAGTATTTCAAAAAAATTCGTTACGTCATGGACGATTCAGTTGTACCTTTTAACGGAATCGGCGACTGGTCTATTGAAAACAATCAGCGAAATAATATTATTCAGGGCTTGGGAGATGCTGAACCCGACGACTTAATTTTTATTTCTGACGTTGATGAAATTCCCGATCCCAATACGATAAAAATTTTGCTGGACAGTCAATTTGATAAGTCATTAGATGTTGAAGTTGTTCAATATTTTTTGCCGGACGAATTTGACGATAAAATTCTTATTCCTTTCCGTTCAATGATAAGAGCGATTCAAATTTTAAATCATTGCCCCGTTGTATGTAAACAACAATATCATTGCTATTTTTTTGACTGGGCGAGTCAAAAAGTTGCTTGGGAAGGAACGGTTATCGGGAAATTTAAATTTATGAAGTCGCCGCAATATTTCAGAAATTTACGCAGAGTTTTGCCGAGAATTGTTGAAGGCGGCTGGCATTTTTCTTATATGGGCGGAGTTGAAAAAGTTCTTACAAAAATGAAGTCCACCGTCGAAAATAAAGAACTTTCAACAAAGGACGAAAGATTTTTGAAAAAAGATTTTCTTGAAGATTTAATGCAAAAGGGAATTTACTGTTTCGACGACAAAAAACTTGAACACTGCGATATAAATGAAATTACAATTCCAAACTTGAAAGATTTTCTGAAAAAGTATCCGTATTTTTTGCAGAATGGCATGTAAAAAATTTTTTCTGTTGTTTTTTGATAATCAACAGGAATTTTTTTTTGTTTGAAGAAAATTTTGGAAACATTGGAGGGATTTATTGTGAAAAAAATTATTGTTATTCCCGGCGACGGAATCGGAAAAGAAATTACTGATTCTGCTGTTGTCGTTTTGAAAAAAATCGACGAAAAATTTAATATCGGTCTTGAGTTTGATTATCGTGACGCGGGCGGAGCTGCTTACGATAAATTTGGCGAACCCTTGCCTGCAGAAACTCTTGACGCTTGCAAAAAAGCCGACGCGGTTTTGTTCGGTGCAGTCGGCGGAAAAAAATGGGATACTCTTCCCGTTGATAAACGTCCTGAAAAAGCATTGTTCGGACTTCGTAAAGGCTTGGGACTTTTTGCCAATCTTCGTCCCGTAAAAGTTTACGACGCACTTATTGACGGCTCTCCGCTGAAACCTGAACTGGTAGGCGGTTCTGATTTGTTAATTGTCCGTGAACTTGTCGGCGGAATTTATTTCGGCGAGCGTTGCGAATCTGAATTTGTTGACGGCGTTGAACGTGCTTGGGATACTGAAATTTATTCTGTTCCCGAAATTGAAAGAATTGTGAAACTTGCCTTTGACAGTGCAAAAAACCGCAGAAAAAAAATAACTTCAGTCGATAAAGCAAATGTTTTGGCAAGTTCCAGACTTTGGAGAAGAGTTGTAAACGAACTTGCAAAAAATTATCCTGAAGTTGAATTAAATCATTTGTATGTTGACAATGCGGCAATGCAGCTGGCTTTAAATCCTAAACAATTTGATGTCATGGTTACTTCAAATATGTTCGGTGACATTTTGAGCGACGAAGCGGCAGTTATAGGCGGCTCAATCGGTTTAATGCCCAGTGCATCTATCGGAGAACTTACCAGCTTTTATGAACCGATTCATGGTTCTGCTCCTGATATTGCCGGAAAAAATATCGCCAATCCGATGGGAACGATTTTAAGTGCGGCAATGTTACTCCGTTACAGTTTGGACGCTGAAGACGCGGCGAAAAATATTGAATCCGCGATTGATAAAACCCTTGCCGACGGTTACAGAACTGCCGATATTTATAAAGACGGTTTCAAAAAAATCGGCACCGACGAGGCAACCGAAATTATTTGCGAAAGACTTTGAAAAAATTAATAATGTAAAATTCTAACGACTAACGGCTAAATTCTTATTCCACATTTTCAAACGGAGTGGCACTCATGATTAAATTTTTATTGTTGTCATGAATCCAGCCCAAAGCCCATTCATTTTCAACAAGCAAAACAGGATTTTCATTTCTGTCATGCAAAAACATTCCTCTGTCAATTCCGCGAAGGTCTGACGGAGTAATTTTTTTATTGTCGTCAAATTTCAGCCAGCGTGCAACTTCAAAATTTAACATGTTCATCAAAATTTCAACGTTATATTCTGACTTCAAACGATACTGAAGAACTTCAAATTGCAAAGTTCCGACCGTGCCGACGATATAAGAATCAGTTCCGGAACCGACAGGACAAAAAAGTTGTATCGCTCCTTCCTGCGTCAACTGTTCAATACCTTTCGCAAATTGTTTTCTCTTCATGGTGTCTTTTGCTTGAACGCGAGCAAATTTTTCAGGCGGGAAAGTCGGGAAGTCCTCAAATTTAAATTTATGCGAAGTATCTGTAATTGTGTCGCCTATTCCGAAAATTCCCGGATCGAATAAGCCGACAATATCGCCGGGAAAAGCCTCTTCAATAATTTGTCTTTCTTGTGCAAGAAATTGCTGTGGCTGTGCAAGTTTTATAATTTTATTCGACGGAGCATGCCAAACTTGCATATTTCTTTCAAATTTTCCTGAACAAATTCTGATGAAGGCAAGTCGGTCACGGTGTGCAGGATTCATGTTCGCTTGAATTTTGAAAACGAACGCAGAAAATTTTTCGTCATTCGGTTCAATAATTCCGTCGTCAGAAAGCCTTGGAGCAGGTGGCGGAGCAAGTTTCAAATATTCTTCAAGAAAATTCTGCACGCCGAAATTTGTCATCGCCGAACCAAAAAAAGTCGGTGTTAAATCTCCCGCATCAATTTTTTTCTTGTCGAATTTTTCGCCAGCCTCGTCAAGCAACATCAAATCATCTTGCAGAGCGTCCCAAACTTCCTGCCCGATTCTTTTTATAACTTCGGGATCGTCAGGCTTGAAAATTTCAGAAACTCTTTCAACTTGTCCGTGCGTTGTATCTTCCGCAAAAAGTTCAATTAAATTTTTTTGTCTGTCGTAAACTCCCAAATATTTTCCGTCAACACCAATCGGAAAATTCATGGGATATGTCGGAATCCCCAAAACATTTTCAATCTCGTCCATCAAATCAAGCGGAATTTTTCCATAGCGGTCGAGTTTGTTTATAAAAGTAAAAATTGGAACGCGTCTTTCTCGGCAGACTTTAAAAAGTTTTTTCGTTTGAGCCTCAACGCCTTTTGCCGCGTCGATAATCATAACTGCACTGTCAACCGCCATCAAAGTTCTGTAAGTATCTTCCGAAAAATCTTGGTGACCGGGCGTGTCCAAAATATTTATCCTGCAGCCTGCATAATCAAACTGCAAAACGGAACTCGTTACAGAAATTCCACGCTGTTTTTCAATTTCCATCCAGTCAGAAACTGCATGACGCTGAGTTTTTCTGGATTTAATTGAGCCTGCCAAATGAATTGCTCCGCCGTAAAGCAAAAGTTTTTCTGTCAAAGTTGTTTTTCCAGCATCAGGGTGTGAAATTATTGCAAAGGTTCTGCGTTTTGAAATTTCTTCTGTTAATGTCATATTTTTAAAAACTCCTTGTAATTTTTTTTTATTATAGCAAAAAAATGGGCTTTGTAATACATTGCACGGGCGTTTCATAAAAATTTCGGATAAAAATGATACACTCTGAAAAAAAATAGGTAGTGACTGAAAATGCAAGAATATTTTTCCGAAATAGAAGATCCGCGTCATGCAGGTTATGTGAAACATAAATTGACAGACGTA
>JAFZMV010000160.1 GCA_017553205.1 Selenomonadaceae bacterium
AAAGTGATTGACTTTTGAAAAATTGACTTTAAATGTTTCAGTTTTTAAGAAAATATTTCGCATTTTTTGATAGATAACATTCCAAAGTTGCAAAATCTGACAAACAAATTTTAAAAAATGTCATGGTCTAAGTTATTTTCCCCACAAATTTTTCAGATTCGAGGAGAAAAAAATTTTATGAAACGCCCGTGAACTCACGCACACGGGCGTTTCATAAATTTGTCAAATTGATTAACTTTTAAAAATTTGACTTTGAATTTTTAAACTTTGAAAAAAATTTTTGGCATTTTTTGATAAATGACATTCCAAAATTACAAAATCTGACAAATGAATTTCAAAAAAGTAATAATTTGAATTATTTTTTTCAGAAATTTTTCCAATTCAAGGAGAAAAAATTTCATTAAACGCCCGTGGATAACTTTAAATGACAGCTTGTAAAAGTACAGCAAAAGAAATAAAATCAAAACTTGAGATGATAAATTTTTTGGGAGTGAAAATTATGAGTTTTGATGACATTCTTGCAATTATTTGCGTATTTTTTTTCGAAGGTTTTATTGTCAGCTATTACTACATAAACAAATACGAGAAAGCCAAGCCGCCGAAAGATACAAATTTTTTAAAACTTCAAAGGAAAATAACTGGGATTATTTCTTTGACGGCTTTTATAATTTTCGCTTTTGTTAATGAGGACAGCAAAGCCGAAGAAATTTTTCTTGAAAATCATGAAGTGAAAAAAATTACCGAAGAAAATTTTTCTGACGCTTATTTGCCCGGTCAATATAAAATCGGAAAAGATATTTCTGCAGGGGAATATTTGTTAATCGGCGACGGATATTTTGAAATTATGCCGGATTCTTCAGGAGATATTTCAAAAATTATCGTGAATGACAATTTTAAAAATCGTCGTTATGTTTCTGTTCGCAACGGAGAATATTTAAAAGTTGTCGGCGATATAAAAATTTTTTCTGTTGATAAATCTCCAAAAGAAATTTTTAATCCTGCCGAACTTTCTGAAGGACAATATAAAATTTCTGATGATATTCCTGCAGGTGAATATAAAATTACGGCAAATGAAAATGAGGACGGTTATTTTGAAGTCACCGAAAAAAATCGCGGGATAAAAGATATTTTGAAGAACGGAATAATTCAAAAAATTTCTTCAGTTTATATCACGGTTGAAGAAGGACAATATATAAAAATTCAGCGTGCAAAAATGGAATATCAATAAAAATTTTTTGGGAGATTGAAAAATGTTTGAAAGAAAAATTACAAGACAAATTCAAGTCGGAAAAATTAAAATTGGCGGCGGTGCGGCTGTCAGCGTTCAATCTATGACGAATACAAAAACCAATGACACAAAATCAACCGTCGAACAAATTTTAAAATTACAAGATGCGGGCTGTGATATTGTTCGCGTTGCTGTTCCAGATATGGATTCGGCGAAAAATTTAAATGAAATTATTTCTGCGGTAGATGTTCCGATTATAGCCGACATTCATTTTGACTATAAACTTGCTCTGGAATCAATCAGACAAGGAGTTTCCGCACTTAGATTAAATCCGGGAAATATCGGCGGAGCGGCTCATGTTCGCGAAGTAGTTTCTGCGGCGAAAGAAAAAAATATTCCGATAAGAATCGGAGTTAATGCAGGCTCTTTAAGCAGAAAACTTTTGCAGAAATACGGCGGGCCGACTGCGGAGGCTCTTGTTGAATCAGCTTTGGAGCATGTAAAAATTTTGGAAGAGGAAAATTTTTTCGATATAAAAATTTCTTTAAAGGCTCATGATGTTCCGATGACTTTGGCGGCTTACAGACTGATGAGCGAAAAAGTTAATTATCCTTTGCACGTCGGAATAACTGAGGCGGGAACTCAAAACACCGGAGTTATAAAATCTGCTGTGGGAATCGGTGCACTTTTGGCGGAAGGTATCGGAGATACAATCAGAGTATCTTTAACGGGCGATCCCGTTTACGAAGTCAAAGTTGCGAATGAAATTTTAAAATCTTTGGGCTTAAAAAATTTCGGTGCTACTTTGATAGCTTGTCCGACTTGCGGAAGAACTACTATAAATCTTCCTGAAATTGCCGAACAAGTTGAAAAAAAATTATCTGACGTGAAAAAAAATATTACTGTTGCGGTTATGGGCTGTATAGTCAACGGACCCGGCGAGGCTCGTTCTGCTGATGTCGGAATTGCGGGATCGAACGGAGAGGGAATTATTTTCCGCAAAGGAGAAATTATCAGAAGAGTTCCCGAAGAAAAACTTGTTGAAGAACTTTTCAAAGAGATTGACGAAATTATTTTGAAATAAATTTTTTGTGGAGTAGAAAAATGCCTTCATATTCTTCTGACGTGAAAAACGAATTGGCACATAAATTTTACGAAAATCAAGAATGTTCAAGGGCTGAAATTATCGCTCTTTTAAATATCGGTGCATTAAATTTTGACAGACGAAAAGAATTTATGAATTCAAATGCGGCAACGGCTCGAAAAGTTATCACGCTGACGAAAAAAGTTTTTCCTAATGCACGGACGGAAATTGCGGCAGTTCGCACAAAAAAATTAAGAAAATCCATGAAATATTTTGTTAGAGTTTTTTTTACAAAGGACGAAGAAATTTTTTTTAAATCTCCCGAACTTCATCGACGCGAGGAAAAAATTGCATATCTTCGCGGAGCATTTTTGGCGGGAGGAACTGTCAACAGACCTGAAAGTTATTATCGGCTGGAAATTATTTCTATGGAAAAAGAACAGGCTGACTTTTTGAAAAAAATTTTGAGAAAATTATCTTTCAATCCGAATTATTATCAGCGTGGAGAAGAATTTGTCGTTTATCTTTGTGACGGTGAATCTGTCTGCGATTTTTTGGGAATGATCGGAGCAGATGTAGCGGTCGAGCGTTTTGAATCGGCAAGAAATTTAAAAGAAATCAGAGCCCAAGTCAACAGGCTGATGAATTGCGAAATGTCAAACTTAAACAAAGCCATCGAAACCGCTCAAAGACAATTAAAAGACATAAGAATTTTGCGGAAAAATAAAATTGCAGTCGGAGAACTTTTGGAAGAAGCCATGACAATTCGCGAAAAAAATCCGTCGTGCAGTGTCGCTGAACTTGCCGAAAAAATTTTTATAACTCGTGAAGCTCTCATGCACAGATTTAAAAAAATTCATATGCTTGCAGAAAATTTGACAGAAAAAATTTCAGATGATAAAATTTTTCCGACAGGCAGCAGAGGCAGTCGCGGGTAAGAAATTACACGAGGAAAGTCCGGACTCCACAGAGCAGCGTGCCGGGTAACGCCCGGTGAGAGTAATCTTGAAGACAGTGTCACAGAAAAGTAAACCGCCTTTTTTAATTAGGAATGTGGAAGGTGGAATGAGGAATTTTACAAACTTCAATTCCTAACTCCTAGTTCCCAATTCCTAATTGAAAAACGGTAAGGGTGAAAAGGCAGGGTAAGAGCCTACCGGTTGAATGGTAACATTCAAGCCTGACAAACCTCACGCGGAGCAAAACTAAATAGGAAAGGGTTGAGGTTGCTCGCTGACCTTTCGGGTAAGTTGCTAGAGTTGGGCAGTAATGTTCAATCCAGATAAATGATTGCCATATACAGAATCCGGCTTATCGGCTGCCTGTCATTTTATTTTTTAAAAACTTTTTGGAGAAATAAAAATTGAATAAAGCATTTTTTTTTGACCGCGACGGAGTTTTAAATAAAGATGTCGGCTATCTTTATAAAATTGAAAAATTTAAATGGATTGACGGAGCAAAGGAAACTGTTAAACTTTGCAACGAAAAAAATTTTTGGGTTGTAGTCGTCACGAATCAAAGCGGAATTGCTCGCGGATTTTATACAGAAAATGACGTGAAAATTTTGCATGAATTTATGCAGAATGATTTAAAAAATTTTGGGGCGTGTATCGACGCTTTTTATTTTTGTCCTCATCACCCTGAAGGAAAAATTTCTGAGTATGCAAAAATTTGTGACTGCAGAAAACCAAAAGCGGGAATGATTTTTCAAGCGGCGAAAGATTTAAATATTGACTTGAAAAAATCTTTTTTAATCGGCGATTCTCAAAGAGATATTGACGCGGGAAAAAATGCTGAACTTGCAGGAGAATTTTTATTTCAAGGCGGAAATTTGTTTGAGTTCGTGAAAAATATTTTTGAGGAAAAAATTTCATGGGAAAAATAATTTTGGTGACAGGCGGAGCAAGGAGCGGAAAAAGTAAATTTGCCGAAAAACTTGCGTTGAAACTCAGAGAAAATGGGGCGGCTTATATTGCGACTGCACAAATTTTTGATGACGAAATGAAACGCCGAATAAAAATTCATCGTGAAAGACGCGGGAAAGAGTGGACGACTTTTGAGGCTCCGTTTAATGCCGATAAAACTATTTTGAAGGCGGCAGAAAATTTCGACGTGATTTTATTTGACTGCGTGACGATTTATTTGAGTAATTTTTTGTGCAGTATGAATCTTGACGACGACGAAAAAATTTTTTCAGAATTTAAAATTTTGATGAAAAATTTAATTAACGCGGCGAAAATTTCTGATTCGACAATAATTTTTGTTTCAAATGAAGTTGGAGCGGGAATTGTTCCCGAAAATAAACTTGCAAGAAAGTTCCGCGACTTGGCAGGAATTGCAAATCAAATGTTAGCTGAAGAATCTGAAAAAGTTTTTTTGACGGTTTCGGGATTGGCAGTCGATATAAAAAAATTTGCGGAATAAAAAAACGGCTCATCAAACTCGGTGAACCGTTTTTTTTTATGTGAAAAAATTTTTTACTGAGCAGCCGCCTGAATTTCTTCAGCAGGTTCTTCGGACGCATTAACAACTTCGTTTAATGCTTCAATCAAGCCGTCAATGTCAATGCCGTGAGCCGCTGCACCCTGTTCGATATTTTCAAAACGAGCCGCCGCACAGCCAAGACAACCCATACCCGCATACATGAAAACCATAGCGGTATCGGGATATTTCTGAACAACTTCCATAATACTCATATCTTTTGTTATTGTCATAAATTTCACCTTTCTTCTGAGTTTGAAATATTAATATTTATCAACACTTATTTTAAAAAAAGTGCTTGAAATCTTTTAAACTTTTTGGCGGTAGACTACAAATTTTAAATCCAAATTATCGAGTCAATAATTTGCTGATTGTCTTGGGAGTATAAACTCTATTCGTTATATTTTGCGAACTGTGTCAGAGAATCAACTGCCGAATTTTCAACGAGACTTCTGCGTCGTCCGTCGTGTGGCAAATGTTTTGTCGACAACGAATTTAAATTTTGCTCTTTTCCCAGACACTTGCTTTGAACAACTGATAATATAACGGCTTGCGAATATCGGCGAAAGGCATATTGCACAGCGGAGCAAATTTTTATAAGCCGAAACATATTCGGCAGGAATTTCTTTATCCTTATACTTTACCTTACGCCAACGTTCAAACAATTCAGCTTTCATCGCCTCTTGCCGACTTTTGAAATAACCTAAATATTTTTTCTCCTGCTTGCCGCTTTCCATTCACGAAGTAGTTATTCGTGCGGTATAAGGTTTGTTTCTTTTGTCACTAAGTTCAATAACCGACCCTTAGCCGTTCGGCAGTTTCAATTCAATCACTTTCCTTTCATAAAATTTCCCTCTCTTTAATCGGAGGGGGCTTTTTTTATAAAAAAAACTTTCTTCAAGCCATTGTGTTCATTTCGTTTCGTCTTCGCTAAAATTTTTTAACGGTTTAATCGTTACAGGTTGTTCATCAAATATGTGCGGTGGATACCCCCTGCTTTAGCAGTGGGGAGGAAACCGCACTTACTCCATTCAAAAAAATTTTTTCGCCAAAAGACGAGCGAGCTTAATTGCTTTTAAAGCCTCCGCCCGCCAGAGTAGTACTCCTTCGCCAATGTTATCCTGCGGTTTTGTATGCTTACAGCACTGTCCCTACCCCTCAGAACTGTTTAACCATAAGCCGTAGAGCTACAAGTTAGGATTTACGCTCGCAGGTACTTATATTTTCGCAGGTAACGTAGTCAGTTAAGACTTAGGCTAGTCAATCAGAACTTTTTCAAGCTCCCGCCCTTTAGGCGTGGAGTTATTGACAATTGCCATCTTCTTTCAATGTCAAGGATATTTTACTTTTAAAAAAATATATTGTCAAACAAACTTGACAAACAATATTACTCCGACGACAATAAATAATAAAAATATGAAAAGAATGAATTTAAAAAAGACATCTGCAGAAATTGGTGAACTTTTGAATGTAGCGGACGCTTATGCCTATAAAGTTTTGAAAAAATATTTGGAAAATGCAAACAGATTACCGACAGAGAAAGTACGCGGCAGAAAGATAGGAGAAGGGAGAAGACTGCCGCAAACTCAATCCGAAGAAATGCAGTGGCAGTTAAAGAATTTCAAGAAGTTACATTTCCAAAAATTGCCGAGAAAGCAAAGAAATAGGGCGAAATAATTTTATTCGGCGACGACACAGGAATTTGTAATCAAGAGAATTATCAAAGAGGTTTTTCCCTGCAGGAGTTGCACCCGTCGTGAAGTTGCCCGTCAAAAAAGAAAGAATAAATATGATTTCTGCAATAAGTCGTCAGGGGCATTGCGAGTTTATGTGTTTACGACAGAAAAATTTTTTTTATGGATTCCTATTTTGTTGCCTAATTTTTGCTTTTTGGGTCGTCAGAGCATTATATTCTTTTAAAGGCGGGGACATTTTTTGAAAAAAATTTTACTTGAAAATAAAAAAATTATCTCTCAATTTGTATTTTATAAAATTGTCGAAGGATTTTTGACAGTCCTTGCGGCAATTTTTTTGGTTGACTTGATAAATTTTCGTGAAGAAAAAATTTTGGCGGAAGTTTTTTTTATTTTCGTTCTGAAAATTTTACTGCAGAATTTTTCTGCGAAAAAATATTTTTACTTGTCGCTGAAAATACAGACCGATTTAAGAAAAAAATTTCACGAAATTATTTTCGAGAAAGAAATTTCAAGCGGAGAAATTTTAACTTTATTTTTCGACACTCTGAAAATTTCCGAAGAATTTTTTTTGAAAGTCGCACCGCAAATTTTTTCAGTGATAATTTTACTGCCGATTTTTTTATTTTCTGCAGCTTACAAAGATTTTTTGACGGCAGGAATTTTATTTATCACTCTTCCCATTGCACCATTTTTGTTATTTTTAATTGGAAAAGTCACAGAAGAGAAAAATTTGCGAGCATTTAACGAACTTCAAAAATTAAATTCAGACTTCAAAGAAATTTTGTCGGCGGTTACAAGTTTAAAAATTTTCGGCAGAATAAATTTCGCAGCAAAAAAAATAAAATCAATTTCAAAAAAATCTTCCGCCGCAACTCTCGACGTTTTAAAATTAGCGTTCGTTTCGTCATTCGCTCTGGAACTCATAACAACTTTATCAATAGCAATCGTCGCGGTAACTCTGGGACTTCGACTTGTCGCGGGAAAAATAGATTTTGATTCGGCGTTATTCTTATTGCTCATCACGCCTGAATTTTTTTTGCCGATAAGAAAGTTGGGAATTTCATTTCACATTTTAATTTCCGCAAAAATTTCTATCGAAAAAATAAAAAAATTTTTATTTGTCGAAGAAAATAATTTTTCAGCCGTCGAAAAATTAAAAATCCCGCCTGAAATTTTAGTAAAAAATCTTTCGTTCACATATCCAAATAAAAAATCTCCCGCACTCCATGAAATAAACTTGAAAATATCTGCCGGAAAAATCACGGCAATAACAGGAGAATCGGGCTGCGGAAAATCAACGCTGTTAAAAATTTTGGCGGGACTGTACTTTCCGACAGAAGGAGAAATTTTTTTAAATGAACTTCCGATGTCAAAAATGCAGAGAAAATCACTTTTTGAAAAAATTTCTTATTCTCCGCAGTCGCCGCATTTATTCGACGCGAATTTATCAGAAAATTTTTCGATGTTCAATCAGCTTGAAACAAAAAATTTGCAGGAATTTTTATCGGCACTGAATTTAAAAATAAATTTATCTTCCGAACAAAAATTATCACGCGGACAAATTCAAAGACTCGGAATAATTCGCACATTTTTAAAAAATTCTTCGATAATAATTTTGGACGAACCGACAGCGGGACTTGATGAAATTACAGAAAAAAAAGTTTTGGCACTGATAAAAAAAATTTGTCTGCGAAAAACAATAATAATTGCAACTCACAGACAAGCCGTTATAAATTTTGCCGATGAAATAATAAAATTAGAAGTTTCCTGTTGAGAAAAATTACTGAAAAATAATTAAGCCGCCTTTCTGCTCAAAACCTGTATCCCAGAGCAGATCGAAATTAAACCAGCGGGCAATTCCGTAACTCACAACTTTAACAAAAACATTTCCGTTTGAAAATTCGTAGCCAGTCAACAAAAACCAGTGCCAGACATAATCTTCAAGCGTGGGATTTTTATGATTTAAAGTCAGGCAGGGTATTGGAAAACCTTTATCAATCTGATATTTCAAAACCATGTGACTTGCTTCAAAATCCTGCGAGCCTTCCCAGCCCAAAAGCTGTAAATTTTTTTCTCCACTATCCTGCAAAAATTTTGAAAATCCTTCAACATAGATACTCAATTTATTTACTCCCGACCAACGCGGGTGAAGATACGGTTCCATAATATCGGCAAATTTTATGTAATCTTCCTTCGTCAAATTTTTTTCGTCGAACGGATAAAGCCCGCGAACATTTTTATACAACTGAAAATAAATGCTGCAATCGCATGCAGTAACCGCCGCACAACCTCCGACTTTCATCATGTATTTTGGAAACCAGTCCTGTTGTCCGCCGTAAGAAGAACCGATTTTAAAATATGGCAATTCGTTTTTCATAAATTTTTTATCAACACCAATCAACTAAAAAACGACTTTTCGCTGACAATTACCCGAAAAGCCGTTCCTTTATAAGACAACGTTATCAAATTCAAAATCAATGGTGGAGACGAGGGGGATCGAACCCCTGACCTCTTGACTGCCAGTCAAACGCTCTCCCAGCTGAGCTACGCCCCCGCTAACGGCAGTTATACTAATATATTGCTAGAAAATTGTCAAGAAAAAATTTTCAACGTACACGGGCGTTTCATAAAAATTTCGGATAAAAATGGTACACTCTGAAAAAAATAAGTATTACTCCGACGATTAAAGATACAAAAAATTAAGCAACGAAAGAGGATTTCATGAAAAACAATTTTTCGTGCAAAAATAAATTTGAAATTTTTTCAGGCTGATGAGCAATACTATTCATAAAATTTTTGGTCTTTTTTTC
>JAFZMV010000161.1 GCA_017553205.1 Selenomonadaceae bacterium
CACTTTCTTGTTGCGTCCATTGAGGAGCTGCGAGAGAGTGGGTCGAGGTATATCGCAAGTGTCAGCAAACTGGGAATTGGAGATCCCGGCTTGCTCAAGAAACATTTTCAACCTTGATACGATATCCATTAAAGAACAATTTTTAGATGGTGCTCAAGTGAGCGAGATTAGCAAATTTTGCGTCAGAAAATTTTCTGAACCAATACTATGACCCGGAATAGGTCTCAAAATCGTCCCAAAACCGAAAAAATGGCTGTTTGCGATTTTTAATTTTGGGATTGCAAATTTAAAGTGAATTTTTGAACTGACCAAATTTAAAAACGAAAATTTTAAAATTTGCAATTAAACTTGTCAAAAAATGACAATTTTTACCCAATTTAAAAAGCAAATTATCTAACTTAAATATTTACTATAAGTTTTATTTGATATTATCCTATTTATTAATTGATTAAATGACGAAGTATTTGACAAAATCAGCTATTTACGCCCACATATCAATATTCTATAGCAGTACTATAGGTTTTTATTGTATTTTATTGTTTTTCAGTCATTTATAGAATAGTTTAAGAAATGTTAATGCGATTTTTTAGTGATTTTGTAAACTTTACGGTCGTAAATTCTCATTTTTTAAGCCCTAGACGCAAACGCAAACTCCAAACCAGGTCATCAAACAGCCTGTTTTCATCCCCTACCCCTCATTTGAGAACGCAAACCAGAACCGGTTTTCAAAGGCGAACAAGGTGTTGGCAAAATACCATTTTTGATTTTCTGAACGCTCAACTCGATTTCCTTGCGAAATTTTCCAGCCTACCCTAAACTTGATGGAAAGACGAGATTTTGAGCAAATCTAACGAATTAAACATATTTCCAATAATTGACAATTCCCTTTATTTAATCGGCATTTAGGAGACTTTTTATGGTCCAAAATCACCCCTTCACGCAGGGAATCAGAAAAGCCGAAAATGGGTGAAAAACGGCAATTTTTCCGTTTTTCGCTATTTTTTACCTTGAAACAAGAAAAATCGGACTTTTAGACCAATTTTCAGACAAAACCCAATGCGAGCTTTTCTGGCTATTCTCTCCCACCCTTCAAGCGGTTAAGGGCATTTTTGGGCCAATCACGACAGGCAGATTTTTCTGATTTTTCTCTTCCATCCTATAGCTCTTGTATCCTCAATTTTGCCCCTTGACGCAAAATTTTCTGGTCCAAAATCTGTGCAATTTTTAAAAAATGGGATGTCTGCCCCACTTTACCACCCCAAAAAATGAGGTTTTTCCAAGCCGAAAAAGTCAGAAAAAAGGTCACGATTTTTGGTTCAACTGATTCTACCCGTTTTATTCCGACGACAGAAAATGACTCGAAAAATCCTTCTGAAGGAGACCATGATCTGACTTGACCTGGTCCTACTCCACCACAGCGTGATGATAGGAAAATTTGTTTTGTGGTTTTCAAAATCTCAAAAAACGGTGAAGTAATTCCTGAGGGAAAGATCCGCAATAAAGTCGGGAAAGTTAAGCGGCAATATTTCTATTCTTATCATGAAAGGAGTAACCCTTCCTGAAAACTAAATCGTAAAGGGGCGCCACTATGCATCGTGACACCCTCTGTAATGAATCAGAAAAAATTGA
>JAFZMV010000162.1 GCA_017553205.1 Selenomonadaceae bacterium
AAAAAAAGACCAAAAATTTTATGAATAGTATTGCTCATCAGCCTGAAAAAATTTCAAATTTATTTTTGCACGAAAAATTGTTTTTCATGAAATCCTCTTTCGTTGCTTAATTTTTTGTATCTTTAATCGTCGGAGTAATAAATCAATTTCCTGCAAAATTGTTTCGGTTCGAGAAATATTTTTTTGAGCAAAAAAATAAGCCCGAAGGCTTGAGGAAAAATTTTTTATTCGTTGTTCAGAAGTTCGACAATTTTTTCAACGCAATTTTCTCTGTCAAAATTTAAAATTTCACCGGTGCGACGAATTTTAACTTCAACTGAATTATTTTCTAAAGTTTTCGGGCTGACAGTCACTCGAATCGGATAACCGATTAAATCGCAGTCTTTAAATTTCACTCCGGCTCTTTCTTTTCTGTCATCAAGAAGAACATCAACACCAAAATTTTTTAATTCGTTATAAATTTTTTCTGCGTATTCAAGTTGAGAATTTTCTTTTGCATTGACAGGCACGACAACAACTTCAAACGGTGCAATATTTTTATTCCAAATTATTCCGTCTTTGTCATTATTTTGTTCAATCGCAGCAGCCATCGTTCTTCCGACTCCGATACCGTAACAGCCCATTTCAAAAAATTTTTCTTTACCGTTTTCGTCCAAAAAAGTTGCGTTAAGAGATTTAGAATATTTATTTCCTAAAGTAAAAACTTGCCCGACTTCAATTCCGCGAGTCATTTTTAATTTTTCTCCGCAATGCGGACAAGGATCGCCCTCCTGCACCATGCGAATATCAGCGACAATAATTTTTTCTGCGTCAAAATCTCTTTTCGGCGTGACGTTTATAAAATGTTTATCAACTTCGTTTGCACCTGCGACAGCATTATACATTTCCATAACTGTTGAATCGACGATAATTTTTGCTCCGTCTTTTAAACCAATCGGCGACATAAAACCTGCACAGCCTCCGACAGAATTTATTGCAGATTCTTCAGCCATATGCAAGTGCAGAGCGTCAGCAGAATTTAAAACTTTTATTTCGTTTACTTCATGATCTCCGCGAACAAAAGCCAAAATTAATTTTTCATCGTCATCTTGAAAAGCAACTGCCTTAATAGTTTTTTCAATGGGAACATTTAAGAAATTTTTTACCATTTCGATTGTGTGACAATCAGGAGTTAAAACTTTTTCAAGTGGTTTTAATTCTTCTTTTTCGGAAAAAATAGTTTTTAATTCGGCTTTTTCGTCGCTTGCGGCATAATCGCATTTTTCACAGTAAGCGATTGAACTTTCACCGCTTGGAGCAAGAACAGTAAATTCATGAGAATGACCGCCGCCAATAGCTCCGTTATCAGCCTCAACTGCACGAAATTTTAATCCGCAACGAGAAAAAATTTTTTCGTAAGCGTCATACATTTTTTTGTAAGAAATATTCATTCCGTCAATATCTTTGTCGAAAGAATATAAATCTTTCATGACAAATTCGCGACTTCTCATCAAACCAAAACGCGGACGAATTTCATCACGATATTTATTTTGCATTTGATAAAGCATAAGCGGAAGTTGTTTATAACTTTTTACTTCGTTGCGAATTAAAGTTGTAATCATTTCCTCATGAGTAGGACCAAGACAAAATTCTCTGCCGTGTCTGTCCTTCATTCTCATCATTTCATCGCCATAAACTGCCCAGCGTCCCGACTCCTGCCAAATTTCTGCAGGTTGAGTTATCGGCATCATCAATTCTTGACCGCCTGCCGCGTCCATTTCTTCACGAATAATTTTCATGATTTTTTTCATTGTTCGCCAAGCTAACGGCAAATAGGTGTACATTCCGCCAGCAGCTTTTCTGATAAATCCTGCACGATACATAAGTTGATGGCTTACAAGTTCAGCCTCTGCAGGAGTTTCTCTCAAAGTCGGTGCGTATAAATTTGTTGCTCTCATTAAAACAAACCTTCTTTTTTAGAATGAAAATTTTTTTTAGTTTAACAGAAAAAATATTTTACTGCAAACTAAACCAACAAAAAAACACCTCTCGATTTTTCATCAAGAGATGTTTTTTTTATAATCGTGAAAAGAGGTTATAAGTTATAATCAGTGGCTCTTTGTGATAACAGCTATCATGTCATCTTCAATTTCATCGAAAGCATCGGGATCGACAGGAGCTTTTGCGATAGCAGCAGGAGGTGTCAAGCCGTCACCTGCTGAGCCTTTGTCGTCTTTATAGCTGAGTGCATACTGGAATTCGCTGTAATAACCGACAGCCTCTAACAATTCAATCTCAGCTGTATCAAGTTTAACGACACCTGCAGCAGATTCTTTCAAGAAGCTCTGTGCATAAGCTCTCATAACGTCTGTAAGTTCGATAACAGCCATGTAAGTTTTGTTGACTTTCTTATCGATTGTCCAGTTGATGAGAAGATCTTTTTCGTTAAATGCTTTTCTCAAGTTGCGGTCGATGTCGGGACTGTCAGAGAACGGAGCCTCATATTTTGCAAGAAGGTCTGCGATATATTTTCCGCTTACAGTAACCTGCAAAATTCTCTTATCAGCATCATCTCTGAAGATGTTGACATCTTTAACTGCTTTCATATTTTCACGAAGTGTAGCAGGATCATTGGTTTTCAAAACGTTTGCAATAACTGCGGGGAAACCGGGCAACATAGTTCTTGTCCAAGTGCCGTCATCATTCTGACCATAGAACACAACATCACCGCGTCCCTGCTGAGTGATATAGAAAGGAATGTTGAAATTCAAGGTCTGTTTGGTTCTGGGACTTGTGTAAGACCAGTTTGCATTTCCTCTCATTCTCATGGAACCGTTGCTCATAACCTGACCGTCTGCTGCGAGGTCAGCTTTAAAAACGGTGTAACCGAAAATGCTGACAACCTGTGCAAAAACACGATCATCGGAACGAACGGACATATAAGACTCTTCAAAAGCCTTCATGCCTTCGGGGGAAGCAGATGCATCTCCGCCATTTCCGAAAAGCAACATTCCGCCGACAGCCGCCGCTGAAAGTACCTTGGCAAGTTTGCGGCTTTTTAATTTTTCCAAAAATTTCATGGACGATAACCTCCTAAAAACTTCCTTCTGTTGATTCGCTACTAAAAATAAATTTTTTATAAATTCTCAATAATGTTCGCGAAATCAAACAGATAATTTAAAAGTGCGGTAGTATTGTAACCTTTTATTTAAAAATTGTAAAGAACAGAAAATTTTTAGTCACGGGCGTTTCACAAATTGGTCAAAGTGATTGACTTTTGAAAAATTGACTTTAAATGTTTCAGTTTCTAAGAAAATATTTCGCATTTTTTGATAGATAACATTTCAAAGTTGCAAAATCTGACAAACAAATTTTAAAAAATGTCATGGTTTAAGTTATTTTTCCCACAAATTTTTCAGATTCGAGGAGAAAAAATTTTATGAAACGCCCGTGATTTTTAGTCACGGGCGTTTCATAAAAATTTCGGATAAAAATGATGCACTCTGAGAACCTGTCTAAGAACCTGTCTAAAATCTTTTGAGAATAAGAGTAAGTAAAGCCAGAACAGTCATCTGCATTGAAGTGTGAAGTTTACGTTCACAATTTTTCCACAAACGGCGATTCTTTTCCAAC
>JAFZMV010000163.1 GCA_017553205.1 Selenomonadaceae bacterium
TACTTCGTAGCCTTTTTCTTTGAGGTCAATTATTCTTGTGCGAACATACTCACGAATTTCATAACCGACTTTTTTTAAATTCATTCTTTCCATGTCTTTATTTTATCACATTTTTAGGATTTTTTGTCGTCGGAGTAATAAAAAAAATACAAACGGCGTTATTGAGGAAGGAGAAATTATCTTGCTCAACAAAAAGTAAAAAATTTTTGGTTTGCGAAGGAGAGGAAAAATTTGTAAAAAAATTTTTTGAAAAAGTTGAAAAGTTTTTGCCGAAAAAATTTTGATGAAGGCTTTATTTTTTTGTGGAAATTTTGCAAATAAAAAAAACAAAGAATTTGCAAGTTTTTGTGGCTTTTTTGTTTGGATAACCGATTCTTCTTACTGTTTGAAAAAATTTGTTAAAAAAAATCTCCCGTGAAATTTTTCACAGGAGATAAATTTTTATTCGATTAAATTTTATTTTTCCGAGTAAGTTACAAAATTTTCTTGCGTGAGATTGTCGTAATTTATCGAAGAAATTTTTTCAAAAGTTGTCGGAGTCAAATCAATTTTCGTAATTTCGGAAAGATTATCGGAAGTCACAAAATTATTTTCTTCCGCAAACCACAATTCAGAAATATTTTTTGAATAAGTTTTTGTTGAAGTTTTGCCGGAAGAATTTTCTATTGTAATTTTCTTGTCTTTGCCATTTTTAACGGTGATTGAACCTTTTCCGACCGTGAAAATTATATCTTTTCCGCTGACTGTAGTTTTGCTGATTGTTCCGCTAATTTTAATTTTATCCTGCCCTTCGGTGTAGTCTGTGATAACGTCATTTCCTTCAGAAAAAATAAAAATATCTTTTCCGCTTCCGCCAGTCAAAGTATCGTCACCTTTTACGCCGTTCAAAGTGTCATTTCCGTCATTACCGTAAATATTATCAGATTTTTGTCCGCCGACAATAGAATTTGCGATTCCGTTTCCGTAAATATCCAAAGAATTTTTTACGGCGGACGAATTTAATTTTGTTGCAGTCGGATAATCAAAAAGATTTATTGCCGCACGAGTAAATTTTTTGCTTGCGATTAAAATTTTTTTCTTGCTGTTATATTTTAAACCTTTCGGAGTTTTATCTGCGACAGAATCATCACCAGAAATTGTATCATCAGGCGAAGAAAAATAACTGTAAGGCGGAACTGTCTCACTGTAAGAAATTCCTGAAATTTGAAATTTTTTTCCTGCTGCACCTTGCAAAGTTACAGTCGTGCTGTCTGAAGTCAAAATTACATTTGAACCAGAAATTTTTTTTGAAACACTTCCAAAAATTTTTATCGTGTCACTGTCAGAAATATTTTTTACAAGATTTTTATTTCCTCCGCCGATGATAATTATATTTTCAGAAGAATTTTTTCCCAAATCTATTGTATCGTTGCCAGTGCCTGTAACAACTGTGTTGTGATAATTTTTATAAACTCCTTGAGTAATATTTATTTTGTTGTTTCCGTTTCCTGCATAAATTTTTGCATAATAACCGCCAGTTGTGATTACATCATTTCCATTTCCTGAAATAATTGTTGATGCCATATTACTTCCGTTATCAATTTTATTTTTTCCGTCGCCTGCGAAAATAAAATTGTAATATTTGTCGGAATTTTTTTCAGAGAAAATTTTTATTGTATCGTCGCCTTTTCCTGAAATAATTGTATTAGAATATCCTGCAGTAACTGAAACATTATTTTTTCCGCCGCCGACATTTACATAAGCACTTCCGCCTCCGACTGTAACTTTATCATTTCCCGAACCTGAAAAAATTGTATTTTCTTTTCCGAGTCCGCCATAAATTGTATTATTTCCTCCGCCTGCAAAAATATAATTTTGATAAGAATTTCCTTGCAGTGAAACAAAATCATTTCCGCTGCTTGAAAGAATTGTGTTGTGATTATTATAACTTTGATTATTTGTGATTGTGATTTTATTATTTCCTGCTCCCGAATTTATGCTTGAGTAATAACCTTCAGAAAAAATTGTATCATTTCCGTTTCCTGAAGAAATTGTTGAGGCACTTACATTGCCATTATTTATGTAATTATTTCCAGCTCCTGCCTGAATAAAATTATAGTGGTAACCGCTTCCGGCAGAAATATTTATTAAATCACTTCCGCCGCCTGAAATAATACTGTCAGAGTGACAAGAATTTTCGAAAGAAATATTATTTATTCCGTTTCCTGCATTTATTGTAACAGATCCGCCGCCGACAAAAATTTTATCGTCGCCGTTTTTTGTCGTGATGAAATCTTCTTCGCCGACATTTCCTCCGTAAATTGTATTATGACCTTCGCCCGCTTGAATTGTATTTTGTTTTGAATCCCCGGCGATTGAAACAAAATCATTTCCTTTTCCGGAAATAATTGTGTTGTGATAATTGTACTGTGCATAATTTGTGAGAAAAATTTTATTATTTCCGTCGCCTGCGTTGATTTTGTCGTAATAACTTTCAGCAATAATTGTATCGTCGCCTTTTCCGGAATTTATTGTGACACAATATTCACTGCTTGAAATTGAATTATTTCCGCTGTCGGAAGAAATAAAAGGATAAGTTCCGGTATTTTTTATTGTATCGTTACCGGCGTAAGAAAGAATTGTTACATAAGTTCCGCTGTTTTCCATAAAATCCGCACCGTTTGTTCCGTAAAAATTTACGGAATTTAATTTGTTTGTTGCCATTTTCAACGCCTCCTTAAAATTTTTTTCATTGTAACATAAAACATTTTTTAATCAAGTTGTGAGTAAATTTTTAATCAAATTTTAACATTCATTTTAAGAAGAAAAAATCTTTGATAATTTTTTAAAAATTTGATAAAAAATTGCAACTGATAAACTTTTCGATAAAATTTGAAAAATTTTCAATTTTTATTAAAAATCCATATTTAACGCCATTTTTTAAGATTTTTGCGATTTTTCCTAATTTGACTTTTTGTATTGAAAAAAGTATTTTTGAGGAGTCAGAGGTAACTCAAAATTTTTTAACTTTTGTATTTCTTTCAGTCGGCACGAACTGTGGAACATAAATCATTTTTTCGCCGTTCATTTCGTCAACTAAATAAATTGGTCTGTGTTTTGTTTCATGAAAAATTTGCGATAAATATTCTCCGATAATTCCCAACGCCAAAAGTTGAGTGCCGCCCAAAAATAACATGACTGACATCAAAGTCGGATAACCTGCGACGGGATCTCCATAAATTAAAGCCATCAACATTACAAAAATCATGTAAACTATCGCACCGAAAGAAATTGTTAAACCAAAAAAAGTCATCAAGTGCAAAGGTGCAGTTGTAAATGAAGTCATTCCCTTCAACGCCAAATTAAAAAGTGCAACATAATTCCATGTAGTTTGTCCTGCTGCTCTCGGCTGAACTTCAAAAGGAATTTCTTTTTTTTTGTAGCCGACCCAAGTGAAAAGACCTTTCGTGAATCGCTGATTTTCTCTCATAATTTTTAAAGCCTCAATACATCTTCTGTCTAAAAGTCTGAAGTCGCCGACATCTCTTTGCATTTCATAAGACGTACTGAATTTTTTCATGATTCCGTAAAAAATATTTGTGCAAGTTCTTTTAAGCCAAGTTTCTCCCGCTCTGTCAACTCTTTTTGCACAAACATCATCAAAACCTTCACGCCAAAATTTTATCATTTCTGCAATCTTTTCAGGCGGGTGCTGCAAATCTGCGTCCATGATAATTATTGCGTCGCCGTCTGCGTAATCAATTCCCGCCATCATTGCAGATTCTTTTCCGAAATTTCTTGAAAGACTTAAATAATTTGCATTTTCATGTTCGGCAGAAATTTTTCTTAATTTTTCAAGTGTATTATCTCTGCTCCCGTCGTTCACAAAAATATAATTAAATTCGCAGTCAGGAATTTTTTCAACTTCTTTTTGAACTTCGGGATAAAACATGTCAATAACTTCTTGTTCGTTGTAGCATGGAACCACAATAGTAATTTTGTCCATAAAAATTTATTAATTCCTCCAATCAATGAAAAAATTTGAACAATTATATCATGAAAAAATTTTTTTATCGTCAAACAAAAAAATCCCTCCAACTTTTTTTGTCAAAGGGATTTTTTTTAGTTTTTATTTCGTATAAAAATTATTTTTCAGCAGTTTCTTTTTTGTGTTCTTCGATAATTTTTTCAGCGAGTTTATCGGGCATTGTGTCATAACGGACAAATTTTAAAGTATACGAGCCGCGACCTTGTGTCTGACTTCTCAAATCAGTTGCGTATTTATAAAGTTCAGATGCGGGAACATATGCTTTAATTTCAGTCATTCCTTTTCCTTTCGGATCTGTTCCGAGAACTCTTCCGCGACGAGAATTTAAATTTCCGATAATATCGCCCATGTAACTGTCAGGAACTAAAACAGTTACTTCGTCAATCGGTTCAAGAAGAATCGGACTTGCAGCAAGAACACCTTTTTTAATTGCGATAGAAGTTGCCATTTTGAAAGCCGCTTCAGAAGAGTCAACAGGGTGATAACTTCCGTCATAAAGATTTACGTTGACATTTACAACGGGATAACCTGCAAGAACTCCCTGTGCCAAAGTTTCATAAGTGCCTTTTTCAACTGCGGGGAAGAAGTTACGCGGAACACTTCCGCCGAAAATACTTTCAGACCAAACATTTCCGTCATGTACTTCGGGATTCGGTTCTTTGTTCGGAGAAATTTTAAGCCAAACATCACCATACTGACCATGACCGCCGGACTGTTTTTTATGTTTGCCTTGAACTTCGACAGCTTTTCTGATTGTTTCGCGATAATCGACGCGGGGTTCACCGAGTACCATTTTTACGCCGAATTTTCTTAAAATCTTATCGCCCAAAATATCAAGATGAACTTCACCGACACCGCTCAAAATAGTTTGCTTGGTTGCCTTATCTTTAACAAGTTTAATTGTCGGGTCTTCGTCCTGCTGTCTTCTGATAGCTGAAATAACTTTATCTTCTTCGCCTTTCTTGACGGAACTGACAGCCATTGCAAGCATGGGTTCGGGATATTCAACACGATCATATTTAATTTTAGAATTTCTTTCGCAGAGTGTGTCACAAGTTCCCGCGTTTGCAAGTTTGGAAGTAACAACAATATCACCTGCATGAGCAACTTCCAAATTGATTTGTTTTTTGCCCTGCATTGTGAAAAGTCCGCTGATTCTTTCCTGACCTTCTTCATTTTCGCGAATAAGCTGATATTGTGCGTCCGCTTTCATGTCGCCGCTGAAAATTCTGATATATGACATTCTGCCGACAAACGGATCAACCATAGTTTTCCAAATTTGTCCGCTGAAAGGATCTGTAACTTTTCTTTCGATTAAATCTTCTGTGCCGGGTTTTGTGCCGGTATAAGTTTTTGAATCGGGAGAAGGCATATCTTCAACAATTCTGTTTAAAAGTTTGTCAACGCCGATATTTTTATAAGCAGAGCCGACAAATACAGGGAAAACTTTTGCCTGTCTTACACCTTCTGCAAGAGCTTCGGCAATTTGTTTTTCGTCGAGGTTATCAGTTTCGCCTTCAAGATATTTTTCCATAAGTTCGTCATTAAATTCAGCGATAACGTCGAGCATTTCATAGCGTTCAGCCTCAACTTCGTCCTCAAGGTCTGCGGGAATTTCCTGTTTAAGTTCTTCGCCGAGTTTTGTATAAGTTTTTACAATATCAATAACGCCTTTGAAAGAATTTTCCTGACCGATGGGAAGTTGTACAGGTATTACATTAGTGCCAAACTTGGATTTAATATCGTCCAAAGTTTTTCTAAAGTCTGCATGTTCGCGATCCATTTTATTTATGAAAATTGCACGGGGAAGTTTTAACTCTTCGGCAAGTTTCCAAGCCTTTTCAGTTTCAACTTCAACGCCTGCATTTGCCGCAACAATTATCAAAGCGGAATCAGCTGCCGCCATAGCTCCCATGACTTCTCCGACAAAATCAGGATAACCGGGAGTGTCGATGAAATTTATTTTGTAATTTTTCCACTCGGTAACGGCAAGAGAATCGCCGATAGTCATTTTGCGTTTTGTTTCTTCAGGTTCAAAGTCCAAAAGGCTTGTACCGTCGTCAACCTTGCCAAGACGTTTAGCCGCACCGCTGTTGAAAATACATGCATCAAGCAGAGAAGTTTTGCCGGTTTTGCCGTGACCTGCTACCGCAACATTTCTGATAAATTCGCTTGAATATTCTTTCATCAAAATAACCTCCATAGTTTTTAAAAATTCAGAAAACATTATTCTATGAAATTTTTATTTATCCTGCCGTTTTGTTATGTTGCGTTTAGACATCTGAACAACTTATAATTGCAACGTGAAAAATGATAAAATTTTTGGAAGTTTAAGGAGTAACAAAAAAATTATGGATTTATTCAGCACTGCGGAAAATGCAGAAAATAAAAAAAATCAGCCGCTCGCAGAAAAAATGCGTCCGATGAAATTAAAAGATTTTGTCGGGCAGGAAAAAATTTTAAATACTTCTCTCGGAAAAATGATTGAGTCGGGAAATTTACCATCAATTATTTTTTTTGGTCCGCCCGGAACAGGTAAAACTTCTCTCGCGAAAATTATTTCAAATACAATCGACAGCCGTTTTGTAAAAATTAACGCCGCACTTTCAGGAATTTCCGAACTTCGCGGAATTATAAAAGAGGCGGCGGATCAAAGAAGTTTTTATCACAAAAACACGATTTTATTTATTGACGAAATTCACAGATTTAATAAAAGTCAGCAGGATTTTTTACTGCCGTATGTTGAGGAAGGCAGAATTATTTTAATCGGTGCGACAACTGAAAATCCTTTTTTTGAAATAAATTCTGCTCTTTTGAGTCGCGTGAAAATTATTCGGCTTGAAAAACTTTCTGCGAATGACATTAAAAAAATTTTACAGCACGCAATAAATTTTGACGAAAGTTTTGAAAATATTTCCGTCGAAGATGAAGCACTTGAAATTATTTCAGACGTTGCGGACGGTGACGCAAGAATTGCACTGAATATTTTGGAGCAGATGAGTTTTGAAGAAAAAATTTCTGTTGAAAATTTAAAAAATATTCTCGGAGAAAAAATCAGGAAATATGACAGGCACGGCAATAATCATTATGACACGGCAAGTGCATTTATAAAAAGTATGCGGGGAAGTGATCCGAATGCGGCAATTTTTTATTTGGCGAAAATGATTGACGGCGGAGAAGATATAAATTTTATTGCACGAAGAATTTTAATTTGTGCGTCGGAAGATGTAGGAAATGCAGATCCGAACGCTTTAATTTTGGCAAATTCTGCGGCTCAAGCTGTTCAACATGTCGGACTTCCCGAAGCAAGAATTATTTTGGCACAGGCTGTAATTTATATCGCGACTGCACCGAAAAGTAATTCCGCTTATCTTGCTATTGATAATGCTCTTGATGATGTCAGAAATAAAAAAAATTCTGATGAAGTACCGATTTATTTACGCGACGCACATTACAACGGGGCGAAATTTTTTAATCACGGAAAAAATTATAAATATCCTCATGACTTTGAAAATCATTTCGTAAAACAAAATTATCTTCCGAAAAATTTTTTGGGAAAAAAATATTATCAGCCGACTGAACAGGGCTACGAGAAAAATATAAAATCTTATTTGGAAAAAGTTTGGGGAGAATGAAAAATTTTTCGCTGAAATTAACGGCGGGATTTTTTTTTGAGAATGTAGAATTACTCGGCTTGAAATTATTTTTTGGAGTTGAATTTATGATAAGCGTTACAAAACTTTTATTTGCAAGAAATTATTTTGGCGATACTCTCCGCTACACAAAAAACGCCCACAAAATGAAAAGCGGGGCGGCTGAAGGAATTGGGCCCGTTGTTGTTTGGAACTCTACAAAAACTTGTAATTTAAAATGCCGTCATTGTTATATGGATTCTGATTCAAAAAAATATTCAGATGAACTTTCTACAGATGAGGCAAAAAAATTTATTGACGATTTGGCAGAATTTAAAGTTCCCGTACTTTTATTTTCGGGCGGTGAACCTTTAATGCGTCAAGATTTTTTTGAAATTGCGGAATATGCGGCAAAAAAAAATGTTCGTCCCACACTTTCGACAAACGGAACTTTGATAACTCGCGACGTTGCGGAAAAAATTAAAAATATCGGTGTGGGCTATGTCGGAATTTCTCTGGACGGTTTGGCAGATGTCAATGATAAATTTCGTGGCGTGAAAGGTGCATACGAAAAAGCCATGCAGGGGATTGAAAATTGTGTGGCAGTCGGTCAGCGTGTCGGTTTAAGATTTACAATCAACCGTCATAATTTTGAAGAGCTTGACAACATTTTTGATTTTATCGAAGAGAAAAAAATAAATCGTGTTTGTTTTTATCATTTAGTTTATTCAGGTCGCGGCAATAAAATGATGAATGAAGATTTAACTCCGGCAGAATCAAGAGCGGCAATGGATAAAATTATCGAACGCACGAAAGATTTTGAAAATCGCGGACTTGAAAAAGAAATTTTGACTGTTGATAATCACTGTGACGGAGTTTACATGTATTTAAAATCTTTGTACGAAGGCGACGAAAAAACCGCAGAACAAATTAAAAATTTTATTTCCATGAACGGCGGAAACAGATCAGGAATTGCTTTTGCTGAAGTCGATCCGCTTGGTTATGTTCACCCTGACCAATTTACTCAACATTATACTTTTGGAAATGTCCGCGAAAAAAAATTCGGAGAAATTTGGACTGATTTATCCAATCCGATTCTTGCAGGTTTAAAAGACAGAAAAAAACTTTTAAAGGGACGCTGTGCAAAATGTAAATTTCTCGACAACTGCAACGGAAATTTCAGAACTCGTGCAGAAGCCAAGACGGGAGATTTTTGGGAATCAGATCCCGCTTGTTATTTGACTGACGAAGAAATTTTTTAATCGGAGGAAAATTGTTGATGAAAAATTTAGTGCTGTATATTCACGGAAAAAACGGCAGTGCAGAAGAATCCGAACACTACAAAAAATTTTTTCCGAAAAGTGAAGTAGTCGGCTTTGATTATAAATCGCAAAATGCTTGGGACGCAAAAAAAGAATTTCAAAATTTTTTTGATTCCTTCTGCGAAAATTATCAGTCAGTGAAAATTATTGCCAACAGTATTGGTGCATTTTTTGTAATGCATGCACTTTCCGATAAAAAAATTGACGAGGCTTTTTTTATTTCGCCGATTGTAAATCTTGAAAAACTTATTGCCGACATGATGACTTGGGCAAATGTCACTGAAAATGAACTGCACGACAAAAAAGAAATTGCCACAGATTTTGGCGAAAATTTATCGTGGAAATATCTTTGTTATGTTCGCGAAAATCCTATTAAATGGAGCGTGCCGACTCATATTTTGTACGGTGAAAAAGATAATTTGACATCATTGGAAACGATGAAAGATTTTGCGGAAAAAATCGGAGCAACTTTGACTGTAATGAACGGCGGGGAACATTTTTTTCACACGGCTGAACAAATGAAATTTTTAGATAATTGGCTGGAAAATCTGTAATTTCTATTTTTTTGAAACTGTGAAAGCTGTTTCTGAATGTATCCTTGAATACATTTGAAATAAAGTTTACAACAAAATTAAAAAGTCTATAATGTTAAAAAAATATTTTGTTGTAAGCCGAAAGGGGAATTTTTTTAAAATGTCAATGAACATGGCGGCAAAACATGCTGTCGGCAGAAAATTAAAAGATGCAATTTTTGAGGCGAGCAAGGCTTGTCAAGATGCGATAAAAATTCATGGTGCAGGAAAAGTTACCAATGCAACTATCGGAGTAGTTCTTGATGACGCGGGAAAACTTTCTGTCCTTCCGACTGTTGAAAAAGTTTTTCGCTCAATGGAAATGTCAGATTTCACCGCCTACGCTCCTATTGTCGGCATGCCTGATTACGTCAGTGCGGTTAAAAATATAGTTTTTGAAAACAGAACCTGCGAAAATTATTTTGATGCTGTGGCAACTTCGGGCGGCACGGGAGCAATTCATCATGCTGTTGCGAATTATGCTGAACGCGGCGAAAAAGTTTTAACTTCGGACTGGTGCTGGGGAACTTACAAAATTATTTGCGACGAAACAGGCAAAACTCTTGAAACTTTTAAAATGTTCAACGAAGATTTGACGGGCTTTAACGTTGAAAGTTTTTCTGATAAAGTCGAAGAAATTTTAAAAACTCAAAATTCCCTGCTGATGATTTTAAATACTCCCGCACATAATCCGACGGGCTACGCACTTTCAAGCGACGAATGGGATAAAGTTCTTGATGTGATAAAAAATCATGCGGCTAACGGCAAAAAAATTTCTCTGCTGGTTGATGTTGCCTATATAGAATTTTCTGCCGATAAAAAAGCTGCTTGGTCTTTTGTCGATAAATTTAAAAATCTTCCGGAAAATATTTTGATTATGTTATCTTTCAGCATGTCGAAAAGTTACACGCTTTACGGACAAAGAACGGGAGCTCTTGCCGCAATTTCTTCAAGCCGTGAAGTTATCGAAGAATTTAAAGAAACAAATAAATTTTCATGTCGTGCCTGCTGGTCGAATATAAATCATGGGGCTCAGGCACTTTTGACGAAATTTGATAAAAATGAAAATTTCCGCCGTGAACTTGAAGAAGATCAAAAAAATTTGCGTGAAATGGTAAATAATCGTGCAGAAATTTTTGTTAAAGATGCCGAAGAGTGCGGGCTGAAAATTGTTCCGTACAGAGGAGGATTTTTTATAGCTGTTCCGACTGAAAATCCTGCTGCCGTCGCTGAAAAACTTCACGACGATTTAATTTTTGCAGTTCCTTTGAAATTCGGTTTAAGAGTTGCGGCATGTTCAGTTCCTGCCGAAAAAATGCATGGAGTTGCTCAAAAAATAAAATCTGCGATTGATTCTTTGAAATGATTTGTGATAAAATCTGCACAGAATTTTTTTAGGGAGTGAATTTTTATGAAACACATCAAGACAATTAACAAAGCAAACTTGCAGAAAACCGTTAAAGTCGGAGGCTGCGGAGAGTGTCAAGCGTCCTGCCAGTCTGCATGCAAAACAAGTTGCACTGTAGGAAATCAGGTTTGCGAACGTCAGAAAAAGTAATTCGTAATTAAAATACGGGGCTGTGACAATTTTGTTACAGCTTTTTTTATTTAAATTTTTGGAGGAGATATTTTTGAAAGTTGCAGAAAAAAATTTTCGAGAAATCTATAAAAAAATTTGTCTGCTGAAAAATTCCGAACTTGTCAAAAAAATAAATCTGCGTGACGTATTTGACTATCCGCCCGAAGAAAATTTGAGCGGTTTTGTTGTTTACGGCTGTATTGATTCGAGCGGAGAATTTATTTTTAAAATTTTGGCGGGAGCAGCTGTTGTCGGAGAGAAAATAAAAATTTTTCCCGCGAGTTACAAAAAAAATATTTTTTTCCGTCGTGCAGAAGTTGAAGAAGTTGAAATAAAAATTTTGCCGTCAGAATATTTTTCGGCTTTCAAGGATAAAATTCAAGTTATTGAGGATTTAAACAAAACTGATGACACAATAGAAAAAATTCGTGCGGCTGAAATTTTGGACGAATCCCGCCACCCGAATTTTCCTGATGATATTGCAGTTTTATTTTTTGCTGAAAATTTGCGTCCAGAATATGCTTGGGTTCGCTGTGAAAATATCGACGGAAAATTTATTGTCGGAAAACTTTTAAATAATCTTCAGCAAAATTTTGGTTACAGTGTCGGCGAAAAAATAAAATTCGGTGTAACGGATTTTGAAGGAGAAAATATTTGCATACTCGTTGAAAATTGAGAGAGTTCAGGAAAATTTTTCTGTGCCGTTTATTTATTCCGAAAATATTGTTAAAATACGAGAACAAATTTTTATTTTGAGAGGTTGAAAATTTTTGAGTTTAGAATATTTAAATCAAAATCGTGCTCCCATTCTTGAGGCGTTAGAAAAAATGAAAGCAACTCGCCTTGTTCCTTTTGACGTACCCGGACACAAACGCGGAAGAGGAAATAAAGAACTTGTGGAATTTTTGGGGCAAGATTGTCTTGACGTTGATGTTAATTCAATGAAAATGCTTGATAATCTTTGTCACCCGACTTCAGTTATTCGCGACGCTGAAAAATTGGCGGCTGAGGCTTTCGGTGCAGAAAATTCCTTTTTTATGGTCGGCGGAACAACTTCAGCAGTTCAAGCTATGGTTTTATCGACAGTTAAACCGGGCGAAAAAATTATTTTGCCGCGAAATGTTCACCGCTCCGCGATTAACGCTTTAATTTTATGCGGAGCAACTCCTGTTTATATAAATCCGCAGGTTGATAACAGACTTGGAATTTCTTTGGGCATGAAAGTTGACGAAGTTATTGACGCTATGAAAAAAAATCCTGAAGCCAAAGCTGTTTTGGTAAATAATCCTACTTATTACGGAATTTGTTCCGATATTGAAAAAATTACTCAAGCCGCCCATGAACATGGCATGAAAATGTTGGCGGACGAGGCTCACGGGACGCAATTTTATTTCAGTAAAAAACTTCCGAAATCTGCCATGAGTGTCGGTGCGGACATGGCGGCAGTTTCCATGCATAAATCCGGCGGAAGTTTGACGCAGAGTTCTTTGCTTTTAATCGGAAAAAATATGAATGTCGGTTACGTTCACCAAATTATAAATTTGACTCAATCTACAAGCGGTTCATATCTTTTGATGAGCAGTCTGGATATTTCTCGCAGAAATTTAGCTTTAAACGGCGAAAAAATTTTTGACGGCGTAATTGATTTGGTTGAATATGCTCGCGATGAAATAAATTCTCTCGGAGGTTGGTATGCTTACGGGAAAGAACTTGCGGACGGCAATGCGGTTTTTGATTTTGACACTACAAAACTTTCTATTTTTACTCGTGCAGTCGGTCTTGCAGGTATTGAAGTTTATGATATTCTCCGCGATGAATACGATATTCAAATGGAATTTGGAGATATTGCAAATACTTTGGCTTATGTTTCAATCGGCGACAGAAAAAAAGATATTGAAAGATTAGTTTCAGCACTTGCGGACATTAAAAGAAATTATCGTAAAGATCCTTCAAAACTTTTAAAGACCGAATATATTGATCCGATTGTTGACGCGTCACCGAAAGAGGCTTTTTATTCAAATAAAAAATCTTTGCCGATTGATGAAACAGTCGGAAAAACTGCCGCAGAATTTTTAATGTGCTATCCGCCGGGTATTCCGATTCTTGCCCCGGGTGAAAGAGTCACGAAAGAAATTTTGGATTACATTCACTACGCAAAGAAAAAAGGTTGTCAAATTACAGGTCCGGAAGATATGTCGATTAAAAGACTTCAGGTTATGGACGCTTAAAAAATTTTTTTAATGATTGTGCTGTTTAAATTTTTTCCAACTAGTGAAATTTTTTTGTTTCTGTGATAATATCTGACTCAAACTTAATAGCTTTAATTCTGAACGTTATTTTTTGTTCAGAGCAAAAATTTTGGAGTGAATTTTTATAATGAAAAAATTTTTTTTGATGCTTGCGGCAATGTTGACAGCCGTATCTCCCAAAGTTGACGCGGCTGTTTCCTTGACACTTGATCAGAGTATTAAAATGGCACTTTCAACAAGTGAAAGTATTGAATCTGCTGAGGCAGGAAGAGAGGTTGCAAAATGGTCTTTATCTTCAGTGCGTCGTTCCGCAGGTTTAAAATTTTCATGGACTTCCGAAGCGTATAAAATCGGCGGAAGGGATTATGAATCAGCTAAAAAAAGTCACGAGGCTTACGGAGATCCAAAACAAATTTTTACACAAACAGGATTTGTTGCCGAAGATTTTCCGGTATACGGTTATGAAACAGTCGGTTCTTACGCATACAACAATACTTTTTCAAACAGATTGTCGCTGACTTATCCGCTTTACACCGGCGGCAGTCTTGAAGGGCAGATTAATGCAGGAGAATATCAGCTTAATGCAGCAGATATGAGCGTTGAAAATTCTCGTCAGACAGTACGTTATCAAGCGTCTGAAGCATATTGGAATTTAGTTCATCAAGAAAATATGGTAGAAGTAGCTGAAGAGGCTGTTACGCGAACTAATTCTCAGTTAGAATTGATAAAGGATCAATATGACGAGGGCATGGTTGCAAAAGCTGATGTTTTGATGATGGAAGTACGTCTTGCAAATGACAAACAAAATCTTGTAACTGCAAAGGGGAATTTTAAAGTTGCTCAAGCGACATTGGCGAGCATGATAGGAATGTCGGAAGATGCGGAAATTTTACCTGCTGACGAGTTGCCATATGAACCGTATCCGTTTACTCTTGACGAATGTGAAAATTTTGCCGTAACACACCGCCCGGACTTTGTAGCGGCAGAATATGCCGTTAAACGCGGTGAGGCTCAAATCAGTGCTGCTAAGTCTGGTTATCGTCCAAATGTGACGGCAGTGGTCAGTAAAAGTATTGTCGGTAACGGAGCATTTCAACAGGAACGCAGTTCTTCATGGAATGCGGGAGTAAATTTAACATGGAATATTTTTGATAATGCTGTCACTTCCGCAAACATAGCCACTGAAAAAGCAAGAGTCGCTCAATATCAAGCAGAAGCTGACAACACAGAAAAAAATATACGTCTTGAAACTCGTTCCGCATATCTTAGAATGAAAGCGGCTGAAGAAAATCTTATTGCGGCAAGTATTACCGTAAAACAGGCTGAAGAAAATTGTATGATTGCAAAAATTCGCTACGAAGAGGGCGTTGATATTCTTCTTAATCTTACGGACGCTCAGGAAAGATTGACACAAACACAAACAAATTATTGTAATGCTCTCTATCAGTATAATCTTTATCGTGCCTCACTGGAAAAAGCTATTGGAATTCCTGTCGGAATGGACGTGCCGAGTTATGTTGAGGCTGTCAGTGCAGGAAAATCTTCTCCGAAAGCTGTAGCAGTTTCAAAAATTTCTGAAGAAAATCAAGAATTGGAAGAACCTTTCACGAATCGTTGATGCCTGAAATTATTTTTTCATGAGAGTTGGTTTTATGAACGTAAAACTTTTTTTTGTTCGGCATTACAAAGAGTATTTTCAAAATTATGAAGTCGGCAAAATTGAAAACAAAGAAATTGCCCTGAATGAGTAACAATAAGGACGGCTGAAATACATTCAGAAAAATAAATTTGCTGTACAATCTCTTTGCAGTCATAATCGCGAGCGGATTGTTTTTTTTTTTGAAAGGAAGAATTAAATGAGCGAAAAAAATACAACTATCGATATGGAATTTGACGGCGAACAATTTAAACAAGCCGATATGGATAAGTACTCTAAAGATTATTCTGAAGAAAATTTTTTCGGCAAAGTCAAAAGTGCAATAAAAAAAGCCGGTGCAGGAATAATTTACAAAGCACTTCAACTTTTTTATGTCACTCAAAATCCCAACTGCCCCATGAGAATTAAAGCAGGAATTTTTGCGGCACTCGGTTATTTTATTTCACCGCTGGACATGCTTCCTGATTTTACGCCCATTATAGGTTATACAGATGATGCGGCGGCGATTGCGGCGGCGGTTACGCTTGCTCATATCTACATTGACGATACTGTAAAAGAAAAAGCGAAAGACACTTTGCAAAAAATTTTCGGCAAAAAAATTTTGAATGAAATTGAAAAATAAATCAACTTTTGACGAATAGAGGGAAAAAATTTTATGGACTCATTTTCTATGCCGCCGATTGATGTCATAATCGGACTCGTTTTAATTTTTGTAGTCGGCTTAATTTTGGGTGCAGCAATATGTCTGCCGATTGCTCACAAAAATTCTGATTTGCCGCTTGAAAAATTAAGCGGAGATTGGATTTGGCGATATACTCCGGATTGGATTTTGTCTATTATCGGTTGTGTAGTTTCAATCGCAGTATGCTTTATTTTAATCAGCGGAATTTGGCGAATGTAAAAAAGCAAAAAAAAAAAATCCGCTAAGCGGAGAATTTTATTTTTAATCAGTCAACTTCCAACGTCATTGCAATTTCGTCGCAGTTTGGAAATTTCGGACACTCGATACATTCTTTCCAAATTTTGTGCGGGAGAGTTTCTTTTGTTGTCGTCGTAAATCCCAAACTTTGAAAAAATTGCGGACTGTAAGTAAGTGTAAAAAATTTTTTTACTCCGAACTCTATACCTTCCGCCAAAAGTTTTTTTACAATTTCCGCACCTATTCCCTGCCGCTTATAATTTTCGTGAACCGCCATAGATCTGACTTCCGCCAATTCGTTCCAAGTCATGTGAAGGGCTCCTGTTCCGATAATTTTTTTGTCGGAAAGATTTTCAGCAACAACAAATTCACGGATATTTTCATAAAGTACGCTGTGAGGTTTCGGCAACATTATTCCTTGACTTGCATAACTCGCAATCAAATTATAAATTTCTTCAACGTCTGAAAATTTTGCATGTCTGTATTTGTACATTAAAATTTCTCCAATTTTCTTAAAGTTTCACAATATTTTTTTAATTTTGGTGCTTTCAAATATTTTATTTTTCTAAAGTCGAAGGACAAATTTTTTTCAGCGGACACTCCGAGCATTTTGGATTTCGTGCAGTGCAAATCAATCTTCCGTGCCAAATTAACCAGTGATGAGCGTCCGACCATTTTTCACGCGGAATAATTTCCTGCAAACCTTTTTCAACTTCAAGCGGGGTTTTTCCTTCGGCAAGTTTCATTCTGTTAGACAATCTGAAAACATGAGTATCAACGGCAATCGCAGGATTTTTAAAAGCTACACTTGACACAACGTTTGCAGTTTTTCTTCCAACGCCCGGAAGTTTTAAAAGTTCGTCAAAACTTTCAGGGACTTCTCCGTCATAATTTTCCAGCAAAATTTTTGAAGTGCCGACAATATATTTTGCTTTCGCGTGAAAATATCCGCAAGGTTTAATAATTTTTTCCAATTCTTTTTGTCCGAGTTTAAGAATTTTTTCAGGAGTATTCGCAACGGGAAATAAAACGGCGGTGACTTGATTAACTCTTTTGTCGGTACACTGTGCAGACAAAATTACAGCGACCAACAATTCAAACACCGAATTAAATTTCAGTTCGGGAATTGCTCCGCTGTAAGTTTCTTCTAAAATGCTCAACTCTTCAAGTTTAATTTTTTCGTCAATCATTGAAATATTTTTCCATTAACTCATCAATAAACATCGGCTCTGAATAAAAATTCCCCTGCAAACATTCTATCGGAAATTCTTTGACAATGGAACAAATATTTTCAGACTCAACGCCTTTAATGCAAACACTTGTTCCGAGTTCCGATGCCATTTTTGTTAAATGCTGAACTATACATCTGTTGCCGGGATTTTTTTCAATGCCCAAAATATATTTTTTTTCGGGCTTAATATATTCGGGCTGTAAAATTTGCAGAAAATCTATTGAAGCCGCACCGCCTCCGAAATCGTCAATAAGACATTTGACACCGAGTTTTTTAAGTTCAAAAACTGCGGCTTGTAAAATTTCCGGAACAATCTGCCGACAATGTGCAGTCAATTCAAAGCAAAGATTTTTCAGCGGAAAATTTAAACGTCTGGATAATTTTACAAGTTCGTCAATCAAAAATTCATCTCTGATTTGTGCGGGAGCAATATTTACAGTAACCAAAAAATCAGGATTTTTTTCAATGAATTTTAAACCGTCAGTCATTGCACGATAAAAAATCCAATAGCCGAGTTCTTCAAATAAAAAATCTCTTTCAATCGCGGGAATATATTCATTGGGCGAAACTTCTCCATATTTTTCATTTTTCCAGCAAAGAAGAGTTTCAACCGCAACAATTTTTTCGTCGACCGCAGAAAAAATTGGCTGATAACGCAGGGAAAATCCTTCACATTCCATGACGATTGAAGTTCTTACGTCGTTAATAAGTTCGATAGCCCTTTTTTTGTCCCGACCGAATGCTCCGTCATAATTTACAAGTTTTCCGTTGCGTCTGCTTTTTGAATTATGGTAAGCAAGACAAAGACAGGAATAAATAGTATGTTCGTCAATGGCAGAATGTCCGTCATAATTTATCATTCCGCCATTCAAAACTAAAATCTGCTTTCCGTTGTCAACTGAAATTCCGCTCAACATGGAACGTCGAATTTTTTCATAGCGTTCAGAAATTTCTTCAGGCTGAAGGTTTTCACTGAGAAAAGCAAATTTTGCTCCGTCCATTCTGTAAACCATTCCGTCAAGACTGAACTTTTCTTGAAGAGTCCAGCCGAGATACTGTAAAACTCTGTTGCCGTAGTCATAACCGTGAGTTTCGTTAATAATACTCATTTTACTTACTCCGATTAAAAGAATTGAACAGCATTTTTTTAATTCAATGGCGGCGGAAAGGTCTTCAAAAAATCCGTACTGATTTCTCAAAACTGTTATAGGGTCTGTATTGTCAACTAAACCTTCATTCAACATAATTCCGCCGATAAAAGCGGGCTTGTTATCTTCATCACGAATAACCGCACCAATATTTCTTGTCGCGGCATAACTTCCGTCTTTCAATAAAACTCTGTAGCTTATGTCATAAGAACGGGAATTTCCGTCTATAAGGTCTGCCATGACGACTTCATATCTGTGACGGTCTTCAGGGTGAATATAATCCGACCAATTATAATCACCGTAAGTAATATACTCAGGAAAACCTAAAAGTTTTGCGGCGGCAGGACTGTATCTTGTAATATTTCCTTTAACGTCATATACAGTAACATATTCTCCGCGTCCGATAAGCATGAAAGATTCAAATAAATCGTCAAGCGTCTTATGATCTAAAGAATTCATATCAAATTCCACGAAAATTCCCCCAAAAATTTTATTCAAACTGCTGAAAATTTTTTTATCTGTAAATTATAAAAGTCAAAATCGCATTTAAAATAAAAATAACAATTATCGAAGTAACTACAGTTTTTGTTGTAGCCTTTCCGACACCTTCCGCACCGTTCGGACAGTTTAAGCCGTAATAACAGCCGAGAACCGCAATTACATTTCCGAAGAAAACAGCTTTAATCATTCCGCCCGTAAAATCATTCATCTTTGCAAAAATGCTTATCGAATTCATGAAAACTGTTGAACTTATATCCGAATAATGAACAGCAACGACATAACCGCCTATAACTCCGATGACATCTCCGAAAATTGTCAGAATCGGCACAACAGCCATGCAAGCCAGCATACGCGGAACAATTAAATAATCCACGGGACTGACAGCCATAACTTTTAAAGCGTCAATTTGTTCAGTAACTTTCATTGTAGAAATTTCTGCCGTTATTGCCGCTCCGACTCTTCCCGCACATACAACTCCGACTAAAACGGGGCCGAGTTCGCGTCCGATAGCTATGGCGACGACTCCGCCGACTGTTGACTGTGCTCCGAATCTTATAAACTCATGTGCCGTCTGTAAAGTAAAAACTACTCCGGTAAATAACAAAGTCAGCGAAACTATCAACAGAGAATCAACGCCGAGATGTGACATTTGTGCGATTGTATGTTTGAATCTGAATTTTTTTCGGCGGATTTGTTTTGCAGTATCGACATACAATAAAATTAACGTCCCGAATTCTTCAAGACGTTTAATTATAAATCCGCCTATATACTCTAAAATTTTTATAAGCAATTTTTTAACCTTTTCTTAAATTTTATGACGAAGAGAATTTACGGGAATATTCGCAACTAAAGCTACTGACTCATCATCATTGGCAAGCGAAATTTCCATATCGTTTTTGTTTATAACCATATATTTTGAAATGACAGCTATAATATCATTTTTAAGCTGCTCCATAATTTCGGGAGAAACGCTCGCACGGTCATGGATCAAGACAACCTGTAAACGTTCTTTAGCAATCTTTCCGGATTTTTTTTCCGCTTTGCCAAAAACTTTCATGATAATATCCAGCATGAGCCTCCCTCCTTAAAACATTCCGAAAAGTTTTTTGAGTTTCGCAAAAAATCCTTCTTTAGGCGGCTTGTAAAAAGGAATTCTTTCTCCGCAAAGTCTGCCGACAATATTTTTATAAGCCTTTCCCGCTGTGGAATCTTTCATGGCGATAACCGGTTCTCCTCTGTTCGTGGCAGTAACAACCATTTCATCATCAGGAACTTGACCAATGCAGTCAATAGACAAAATTTCGTTAATATCTTCCATGTCCAGCATGTCGCCGTTTTCAACCATTTGCGGACGAATTCTGTTGACAATCAATTTAATATTTTCTTTGTCGGCTCTTCCAAGTTCTCCGATAATTTTATCAGCGTCGCGGACTGCAGAAATTTCAGGCATGGTGACGACTATTGCACAATCAGCCGCCGCAATCGCCGTTTTAAATCCCTGTTCAATTCCTGCAGGACAGTCAATAATAATAAAGTCAAAATCTTTCTGCATTTCTTTGCAGAGTTCCACAAGCTGTTCAGGATTGACAGCAGATTTATCTTTGACTTGAGAAGTCGGCAACAAATAAAGCGTGTCGTATTTTTTATGACGGACGAGGGCTTTATTAAATTTTACGCGACCGCTTGTAACGTCAACCAAATCATACATAATTCTGTTTTCAAGACCGAGCAACAAGTCCAAATTTCTCAAGCCCGTATCAGTGTCAATCAATGCAACGCGATTTCCACGCATGGCAAGTCCTACACCGATATTTGCAGTCGTGGTAGTTTTTCCGACTCCGCCTTTCCCGCTGGTAATAACAATAATTTCACTCATAAATTTTTCCTCCGCTTTAATTGCAAGTTATTCTATCTCATAATCGGTTCAAAAACAATATGTCCGTCTTTAATTGATGCACGTTCTGCCTGTTGAGCCTTTTCCATGTTGTCGGGAGAACGAGCAATAACATCAGCAATGCGAATCTGCATGGGCATAAGCCTGTCAGCCACAACAAAAGCACTTTCATCACCGAAAGCTCCCGCATGTACAAAGCCACGACAAATTCCGCGAATATCAATATTTCCTCCTGCAACAATCTGGGCTCCCGGATTTACATTCCCAAAAATCATGACAGATGATTCTGTTTTAACTTCTTGACCGCCTCGCACTGTCCGATTTATTACCAACATTTTCGGAGCAGGCTCTTCGGCTTTTTTTACTTCAACGACCGTTTTTGTCGGAGTCTTTGGAAAAGTCGGCATTTTCAATTCCGTACTGAAAAGCATTCCATGTCTGTGAAACATTCTGCGAAGTTTTTCGTTCTGTTCTTCTGCAAAAAAATCTTTCGGCACAAAAACAGTCGTGCCGCGTATGAAAAATTTTTCCCCCGTCTGGAGTTTATGCAAAAGATTTGCTTGAACGTCGTCAAAACTCGCACCTTTAGCAAAAGTGAGCTGCAATCCCGATTTCAGCCCTTTAATTTTAACAATATCATTCAAATCAATCACCCCTGCATTTCTTAATGAATAAAATCTGAATAAATTTTCTTTGCACATTATACATATTTTTCCAGAGAATTTCCAGACTTATTACAGATTTTTTTCACATTTTTTATTGGGGTAAAATTATATCTTGTCAATCTTTTCCGTTAAATCTCAAAGCCATCATTGTCATATCGTCCGATTGTTCGGCTCTTCCTACATGTTCCGCAACATCTGCACGAATATTTTTTAAAATCGTCTGCAAATCTGTTTTTAAATCTATAGAGTTCATACAACTTAAAAGTTTTTCGGAAGTATATTCTTCGTGATTTATGTTCATAGCCTCGTTGACACCGTCGGTATAAGCAAAAATTAAATCTCCGCTTTCAAAATAAATTTCCTGTTGCTTGAAAGGCACATTGTCCATTCCGCCGAGTACAAAATTTTTCTTGACTTTCAAAAATTCGCAACGATTTTCTTTTTTGTGATAAATTACAGGAGGATTGTGTCCGCCGTTTACAAAAATAAATTTTCCTGTAGAAATTTCCAAAACTCCGAAGAAAACAGTAACAAACATCATCTCATCATTATTCTGGCAAAGTTGATTGTTTGCACAGGAAACAACGGCGGCAAAATCGTCGGGATTGGTCGCAAAAGTCGCAAAATTTTTCAAAATAGTTTTGGAAGTCATCATAAACAAAGATGCGGGAATACCTTTGCCGGAAACGTCCGCAACTGTCATGACTAAATGATCTTCATCAAGCAAATAAAAGTCGTAAAAATCTCCGCCTACTTCCTTAGCCGCATTCATCGTCGCAAAAATTTCAAAATCTTTCCTATTAAAATTAAAATCATGCGGTAAAATACTGAGTTGAATATCTTTTGCAACATTTAATTCGGTGGCAAATCTTTCTTTTTCTGCGGTGACTTTCGTCAGATTATTCATGTAGGTTTTTAATTCGTCGGTCATCATGTTAAAACAAATTGCCAAGTGTTCAATTTCGTCTTTTGTATTAATGTCAATTTTTTTGTCAAGATTCCCGCTCGCAATATCCCGCACGCCGTCAGATAATTTTTTTATTGGATTTAATACGGTCTTTTTAAGATAAACTGCATAAATCAACAGAACAATCAAAAAAACTGCAACGGTTGCCAAAAACATTTGTTGTAAATATTGCATGCGAAAAGTCCGCAAATCTTCCATTTGACGCTGGACACAAAGAATTCCTTTTATTTCGTCAGAATCATTTTTCACGGGAATCATAACGGTTATATGATCTCCTGTCGTGCTTACTCCGTTATCTCGAATAATTGTAGCAGATTCTTTTTTTCCTTGATACAAATCAATATAAGCCTGTCTGTATTCTTCGTTGCTGGTTTTTCTCAAATGTCCCGAATGAAATTTTTCGTAATTTGCTTTTGTGTTCATCATGCTTAGTGCAAAACGAATTTCGTTATAATCTTTTGAAATATCGGGCTGAATAACATAAATAAAAGTTAATCCCTGCGTTTCAATCAATCTTCCCCATTCTTGAGCCAGTTCAAGAGTTTTATTATAAAAATTTCCGCCTGTATCGTTGTAATCGGAAATTTTATCGGGATTTACAAAAGTAATCGCGGTTCTTGCACTCCTCAAAGCAGTATCCTGATATTGTTTTTCAATCGCTTGAGTAAATTCCCAGTAACCCAAATAACTTAAAATCGCACTCAAAACAAACAACGCCAAAATGACATCAAATAAAATTTTTGTGCTGATACTGCTTCTCAAATTTGTCGCCTCCAAATTTTATTTTTAAAAAGTTTTTGTATATGTTGAAACGCTGTTCGCAATTTTGTAGAATGTTTTGGTTGGAAAAAATAATTTAAATTTTTGAAAGTTGTTGTAAAAGAAAATGAAAATTACAATTATCGCAATAGGCAGACTGAAAGAAAAATTTTTAGTCGAAGGTACTGCGGAATATTTAAAACGACTCAAAATTTTTGCGAAAATAGAAATTCGTGAAATTTTAGAATGTCGCACTGTCGAAGAAGAAGGAAAAAAAATTTTGTCGCAAGTCCCGACAAATTCATGGCTGTGTGTTCTCGACGTAAAAGGTACCGCAATGACTTCAGAAAAATTTGCCGAAAAAATTTCAGAATTAAATTTGCATGGGACAAGCAATATAACTTTTGTAATCGGCGGTGCATTTGGTTTAAGTGATGAAGTAAGAAAAGCCGCAGATTTTTTGTTAAGTATTTCTGAAATGACTTTTACGCACCAAATGGCAAGATTTATACTGCTTGAGCAAATTTATCGTGCTTTTAAAATAAATCGCGGCGAACCATACCACAAGAATTAATTAGGAATTGGGAGTTAGGAATTAGGAATGATAAGAAAGTTAGAAATCTGATTCCTAAAAATTTTACAAAACATATTTATAGACCGCCTCCGCAAAACCGTCATTTTCACAAAGACCCGTCGTATAATCGCAGACAGCTTTTATATGGTCGGCAGCATTTCCCATTGCGATACTTTTTCCCGCCGTTTTAAGCATGGGCAGATCGTTATCACTGTCGCCAATCGCCATGACTTCCGAAATATCCGCGTTGAATTTTTCCGCCAAAATTTTTATTGCCGATGCTTTAGAAATACCGGGACAAACAATTTCGTTAAAAATCGGAGTGGAACGAGTGACAGAAATTTTATCGCCAAATTCTTTTTTGACAGCCGCAGAAATTTTTTCGGTTTCTTCAAGACTGTTAGAAATTCCGAGCATTTTACAGACATGAGAAGTCTTTTTTTTCATACCGTCCCAACCAACTGTCTGCCCATGAACTTTTTGAGAATTTTCGTAAAATTTTGCGTGGTCGTTATATTCGGGAAAATATAAATTGTCTTCGCTGTAATTTTGAATGTACCAATTATTTTTTTCAAAAAAGTTCGTAACTTCAACGACAATTTCAGGCGGAAGGCATTTTTCATACAAAACCTCTCCGCGTAAAGTTTTTATCAATGCTCCGTTGTAAGTGATAATTGGAACATCAACGCCAAGTTCTTGAGCAACAGGAACAGCCGCACGATACATTCTCCCCGTTGCTATTGTAACAATTATTCCGCGTTCAACCATTTTTTGAACAGCCTCAATATTTTTTTCTGAAACTTTTTTACCTGAATCCAATAAAGTCCCGTCAATATCGCTGACAAATAATTTAACTGCCATAATAATTCACCTCAAAATTTTTAAACAACAAATCTTTGCTCATTAGTAAACCAACTGACAACTTCTTTCACCGAACCACGCAGACAAAATAAAATTATTCTGTCGCCGGGCAATAAGATTGAGTTACCGTTTGGAATGAACGCCCGATTTTTTCTGACGTAAGCACAAACTAAACAAGATTTCGGAAGATTTACTTCCATCAATTTTTTTCCGTCAACTCTTGTGCCTTTTTGTACAATGACCTCAACTGCTTCAGCCTTTGCACCTTCCAAAATTGAAACGCGGGCAACTCCTCCACGCCGTACAAATGCCAAAATTTCACTTGCCGATAAAAGTCTTGCAGAAATTACAACATCAACTCCGACTTTTTCTATCAAGTCAACATATTCAGTCCGATAAACGCGGACGACTGTTTTTTTTGCTCCCAAATGTTTCGACAAAAGAGCCAGCATTAAATTTAATCTGTCGTCCTCAGTCAAACAAACAATCGCATCAGCAGAGGCGACACCTTCCTCAGTCAACAAATCTACATTCGTTCCGTCGCCCAAAATTGCCATACTGTTTCTGTCTAAAATTTCCGCCATTTGTTCACAACGTTCACGATTATTTTCAATGACTTTTACTGAAACTCCCGCCTCATTTAATTTAACGGCAAGACTTTTGGAAATTCTTCCCGCACCGATTATCATGACTCTTTCAAGCGGTCTTGTATTCTGCTGTACAAAATTTGTGCTGAATTTTTCGATAGCGTCAGGAAATCCGATAAAATATGCACTGTCATGAACTTGCAGAGAATCATCACCATGCGGAATAATCATTCTATGATCTCTATGAATCAATCCCGCCAAAACTCCTGCAGGAAGTTCCAAATTTTTCAGTGGAATATTTGCAACTTTGCTGTGTTTATTTATTTTCACTTCAAACAGTCGAATTTTTCCGCCCGCAAAATCATCGACATTCAAAGCGGCAGGAGTCATTAAAATTCTATAAATTTCCTGTGCGGCAATAAGTTCAGGATTAACCATCAAATCAATATCAAAATTTCTCTTCATGTACTCGCTTGCCTCGCCGATAAATTGCATGTCACGAATACGGGCGATAGTGTGTTTAATTCCATGATTTTTTGCAAGAATACAAGCGACCATGTTTACTTCATCAGTGGCAGTAACTGCAATTAAAATATCGGAGCCGTTAATGTCAGGATCGTCTAAAGTTATCGGGTTGGCTCCGTTTTTGTTTATAGTCATTACGTCCAAATTATTTTTAACTGCGGCAAGTTGGTTTTCGTCTTTATCGACGACTACAACTTCAACCTGTTCACTGCTCAAAAGTTCTGCGACTGTATAGCCGAGTTTTCCGGCTCCGATAATCACCACACGCATAAAAAACCGCCTCAATTCAATTTGGAATTAGGAATTAGGAGTTAGGAATTTTATTAATTCCTCATTCCCCATTCCACATTCCTAATTATCAAAAGTCGTTTCCGATGTTTTTGGATTTAGATTCGTTAATCATTCCTTCTTTGTATACAGTAAATTGATCTCTGCCGTTTCGTTTGGAATTGTAAAGAGCACTGTCAGCTTTTTCCAATAAGTCATCAAGGTCAGTAGCGTCTTTCGGCATTAAAGCAAGTCCGACACTTGCAGAAAGTTTAAACTCATTTCCCGAAATATTAAAAGGTTCACGCATCTTATTTACAAGAGAACTGCAAATAGAAATAGCGTCTTCCTCATTATAGCCGAGAAGGAACAAAATAAATTCGTCACCGCCGTAACGGCAGGCAGATTCTTTAGTTCCGACAATTTCAACCATTCTTTTGCTGAACTCAATTAAAAGTCCGTCGCCGACCGCATGCCCGTAAGTATCATTAACAGATTTAAATTTATCCACGTCAACAAAGAAAAGTGCTCCGTAAAATCTTCCTTGAACAGATTTTTCAATAATTTTTCTCATGCGAATCAAGAAATGATTTCTGTTCGGCAGACCTGTCAAAGCATCATAATAAGCAGTGGCTTTCAGTTGTTGTTCTGATTGTTTGGTTTTTTCTTGAGTAACACGAAGAGCCCTAATCATGTGATTGATATTTTCGGCAAGTTCTCCAATTTCATTATCAGATTTAATGTCAAGTTGTCCGCTCAAATCTCCTGCACGAACTCTGTTAGCCATCGCCGCCATTTTTAAAATAGGTGAGGTAATTTTTTCGGCAAATTTTGCCATAGCAAAGCCAATTAAAATTACGATAATTACTCCGCCGAACATTGCACGATAAATAATTCTGTCCAAACTGGAAAGCATTTGACTTGTAGGGTGAACTATAACCAACGACCATCTTGTTTGAACAATTGGAAGATTTATCGGCTGATAACAGCAAAAAAATTTATTGTTTTTATCGTCCATATATTCAACTTCTCCGACTTCGCCTTTCATAGCCGAACGAATAGAAGAGATAAGACCTTGAGGAGCATCAAAACCTGCCTCGCGTAGTCTTACTTTACCGTCGCGGGCAAATTCAGTATAGCCGTCAGAATTTTTCGCTATTGTTGAATAGTGCATAAATCTGTAATTAAAAATTCTGCCTTCGTCTTCAGGCTGAGCAATAGCGGTACCGTTTTTGTCAATGAGATAAGCCATGCACTCATTATTTTGGTTAAATTTTTTAATCATTTCGTGCAGATAATCAAGGTCTATATCTGTCATGACAGCGGCTTTAACTTCTCCGTTTTCTTCAATTCCGCTGACAAAAGTCATGATTAATCTAAAAGTTCTCTCTGAAAAATAAGACGGACTGATTTCCGGTCTAAATTTCGGACGCATGACTTTAAACCACTCATAAATATTTTTGTCGATGTCCATGAATTTTTTGTCAGTACAGACTAAAGGTTTCCCAGACGTATCAATTACAGCCATATAATTGTAGACTTTTTCTTCCGACATTGCACGATTTAAAAGATTTCTCTGAAAATCTTCGGGAGTACTCAAGAAGGCAGGATAATTCGCTGCCATTTTTCCAATATCGAAATATCTTCTGAGCGTGTGATTTATATTTTGTGAAACGACTTCGGCAAATTTTTTATCATTAGTTTCAACACTTTTCATGTAGTCATATATAATAACCTGTCGAACAACCATCAGAAATGCGATAAACGCTGCGAAAATCGCTCCGCAAATGGCAACGATCAACAGCTTTTTTATTGAACTGTTATTCATTAGAATTTCTCCCTGACGCTGAAACCAACCAGCAAAAAAATATGTTGCGTAATGTTATCACAAATTTTCAGTACCTTCAATTAAAACCTTGCACGGAAAAATTTTTGAATAAAAAAATCTCCCGAAGGAGATTATCAAATGAACAAAAAAATTTTTTGAGGTTAAAACAGTACGTCTTATTTTTTGAGGCGTATTTTTTTATAGAAAATTGAAAAATTATTTTCCGAAGTAACGATCGAGCAGACCTTTGAAACCTTTTCCATGACGTGCTTCATCTTTCGCCATTTCATGAACAGTATCATGAATTGCATCAAGATTGAGTTCTTTTGCAAGTTTCGCCAAGTCTTTTTTGCCCTGACATGCACCATGTTCAGCGGCAACACGTTTTTCGAGATTTTCTTTTGTGGACGCGGAAAGAACTTCGCCCAAAAGTTCAGCAAATTTTGCGGCGTGTTCAGCCTCTTCAAGAGCGTAACGGCGGAAAGTTTCTCCAATTTCAGGATAACCTTCGCGATGAGCCGCACGACTCATTGCCAAATACATTCCGACTTCAGTACATTCGCCCGTGAAATTCTGGCGAAGACCTTCAATAATTCTTTCGTCAACGCCTTTTGCAACTCCGACAACGTGTTCATCTGCAAAAACCAATTCGCCTTCCTGCTTTTTGAATTTTTCTGCAGGAGCCTTGCAAAGCGGACATTCGATCGGCGGTTCGTTTCCTTCGTGAACATAACCGCAGACAGTGCAAACATATTTTGCCATACAGTAAACCTCCCTAAAAATTTCTTTTATACGCCTGTGGGAATTTTAACATAAGAAAAATTTTTTGTAAATTTCTGAATGAAAAAATTTTTCCATCGCAATTTTTTTGAGAGTTTGAAAAAATTTTCTGAAAAATGATTTGACGATTTATCATAAAAGTTGTAAACTTCTCAACAGTGTGGAGCAAGTCTCCAAAGAATTTTTTCAGTTGTTATCAGAGGGAGGATTTTAAAAATGAGTAACCGCAGAAAAATCGTCGTCATCGGAACTTCCAATGTAGGCTCGGCAGTCGTCAACAAACTTGCTGATTTTCAGCTTGCGTCGGAAATTGATTTAATCGATCTTAATCAGGACAAGGCTTGGGGCGAAGCTACCGACTCCAGCCATGCTACTGCCTGTGTATACAGCACCAATATTAAATTCCGTGCAACAAATGACTACAGCGTCTGCAAAGATGCAAATATTGTTATCATTTGTGCGGGTCCGTCGATTCGTCCGGGCGAAACTCCTGACAGACTTAAACTTGCCGGAACAAATGCAAAAATCATGAATTCTGTTTTCGGCGAAGTTTCCAAATACACAAAAGAAGCGGTTATCATTCTTATCACCAACCCGCTTGACGTTGCAACTTATGTTGTCAGCACTCAATTTGATTATCCGCGTGAAAAAATTCTCGGTACAGGAACAATGCTTGAAACTTATCGTTTCCGCCGTGTTCTTGCTAACAAATACGAAGTCGATCCGAAAAATATCAACGGTTATGTTCTCGGCGAACATGGCAACGCGGCTTTCGTAGCTTGGTCAACTTGCGGTTGTGCAGGTTTCCCGCTTGAAAAACTCGACGAATATTTCCACCACACAGATCCGCTTGATAAAGCAGCTGTTGAACAGGAACTCATTAATGTTGCTTATGACGTTATTAGCCGCAAAGGATACACAAATACAGGTATCGCGATGGCGGCTGTTCGTTTCGTAAAATCCATTCTTTATGATGAACATACAATTCTTCCTTGCTCAGCTGTAATGAACGGCGAATACGGAATTGAAAATGTTGCACTTTCCATGCCTCGTATGCTCTGTGCTGACGGCATTATGCGTGTATTTGAAGTTCATCTTAACGATGAAGAACTTGAAAAAATGCACAAGGCTGCTCAGTCTGTTCGCTCTGCTCTCGACGGTGCAGGAATTAAATAAAATCGAAAATATTCAGTTCATAAATATAGCGTGAAATAATTACGCAGTTAAAACAAGCTCTTCCGGTTGAATGATTGGAAGGGCTTAATTTTTATTTTAAGGAGTGGTAAAAATGGCTGAAATAAAAAAAATTGGTTTTGTCGGTACGGGAATAATGGGAGCAGCCATGGCAGGTCATTTGATGGACGCAGGTTTTGAAGTCAGCGTTTATAATCGCACGAAGTCGAAGGCACAAAATTTGATTGACAGAGGAGCATGTTGGTGTGAAACTGTCGGCGAATGTGCAAAAAATCAGGACGTTGTTATTTCTATTGTCGGCTATCCGAAAGACGTTGAACAAATTTATTTATCAGAAGGCGGGATAATTGATTCGGCAAAAGTCGGAACTTATCTTGTTGACATGACAACTTCTTCACCGACTTTGGCAGAAAAAATTTTCAATGCCGCAAAAGCTAAAGGACTTCATGCAGTTGATGCACCTGTAACGGGCGGAGATGTCGGTGCAAAAAATGCCACGCTTGCAATTTTGGTCGGCGGAGAAGAAGATGACTTCAACGCATTGAAACCAGTTTTTGAAGTTATCGGAAAAAATATTGTTTACGAAGGTTCAGCAGGTGCGGGACAAAAAACTAAAGCCTGTAACCAAATTGCAATAGCGGGAGCATTGGCGGGAGTTTGTGAGGCGTTCGCTTATGCAAAGGCATCAGGATTGGACGTTGAAAAAGTTTATTCGGCAATTTCAACAGGTGCGGCAAGTTCCGTACAAATGACGGGAGTGGCTCGAAAAGGTCTTGACGGAGATTTTAATCCGGGATTTATGTTGAAACATTTTGCAAAAGATTTGGCTATCGGTCTGGAAACTTCAACAGCTTACGGACAGGCTTTACCGATTCTTGCAACTGTTTTACACGAAGTCAGAAAAATGGAAGAAAACGGCAACGGCTCGGAAGGAACTCAAGCACTTTTGAAATATTACGGTGTTGTAAAAAATTCATAAAAACATTTTTTATAATTGACTTGATTTTTCGTTTGAACTATTATTGCAGGGAGGTTGATAGCAATTTGAAAAAAAATTTAAAGGGAGTGATAAATTTTAAAAATTATGGAGGTTTATGAAATTTTAGAAGGGAGCGATTTATCATGGCGAATACAATCGGCTTAAACTATTCCACGCTTTTTAAAAATTCAAGTCTTACTGAAAAACGTTCTTTTAATTCCGGAAAAAATTCTGCCGAGTTAAAAAATTCTTCTTCGGCTTATGAAAAAAATTTTTCGGTTGAACTTTCTGAAGGCGGTTTAAATGCACTGTCTAACTTGCAAAAAAATTCTGTTGAAGATGTTTCTGAAAAGAATTTTGCAGCTGACGAGAAAAAACTTTCTGCAAAGGCTCAAGATTATCTCGACAAACTCCGCGAAAAATACGGCGATTATGATTTTGTTGTTGCGGATAATGTTGACGACCCGCAAAGTTTTTCAAAACAGAGTGACAGAAATTATTCGGTAATTCTTTCGACTGAAGAAATTGAAAAGATGGCTGAGGACGAAGAGTACGCGGATAAAGTCATGGGACAGGTTGATAAAGCTGTCGGAGTAATTGATAAAGTTTTGGAAGAACCTTTGGAGGACGGCGTACAATTTTCAAGTCTTGCCGTTTCAGTTGATGACGAAGGAAATATGAAACTTTTTGCGGGACTTGAAAAAATGTCCGAAGAGCAACGCGACCGTTTGGAAAAATTAAAGGAAAAACGTTCAGAAGAAAAAGACTCTGAATCTGTCGATAAAGAAAACGAGGAAACGGAAGAGGAAGAAAGTTTTTCTGTAAAAAGTTTTCAAGTTGAAGCTGATTCGACCGAAGACCTTTTCAAAAAAATTTTCAACATAAATTGGAATGAATAACTGCACGATTGAAAAACTTGAACTTGTTTGAAAAATAGAGCAAGTTCTAATATTTTTTATTCAAATGCAATACTCTAGCGGGCGGAGGCTTTAAAAGTAATTAAGCCCGCTCGCCTTTTGGCGACAAAATTTTGAACGGAGGGAGTCGCTTTTCTCTTCTGAATAGAATCAGGAGTTTTTCGCGACGGTTTAAATGAAAAAATATTTTTTATTTGACGAAAGACAAACAAATTTTCGCACGGAATTTTTGGCAGGTGCAACAACTTTTTTGTCAATGATGTATATCGTCATAGTTAATCCGACGGCTTTTGCTGCGGGCGGAATGGATTTCGGCGGGGTTTATCTCGCCACGATTATTGCAACGGTTTCCGCAACTTTAATCATGGGAGTTTTCGCAAATTATCCTATCGCAATCGCTCCGGGACTCGGAATAAATGCGTATTTGGTTTATACGGTTATTTTATCGCAGGGAGTTTCTTGGCAACAGGCACTTGGAGCGGCAGCTATTGCATCAGGAATTTTTATTGTTTTATCGCTCACTGCTTTTCGAGAAATGTTTATAAATTCTATTCCCGAAACTTTGAAAAAATCTATTGCGGCAGGTATCGGACTTTTTATAGCACTTATCGGTTTTCATAACGGACATATTGTAATGCCGAATCCCGCCACAATGATAGGTTTCGGAGAATTTACCGATCCGACTTTACTTTTGACAGTCTTTGGACTTCTAATAACAATGGCGTTAATGATTTTAAATGTAACGGGAGCAATTTTTCTCGGAATGATTTTAACGGCGTTAGTAGCTTTATTTTTCGGAGTGTGGGACATTCCCGACAAACTTTTTGCAATTCCTCAAGGTTTCGATCAAACTTTTTTGCAGTTGAGTTTTGACGGAATGTCATCACTTGCTATGGTAATTTTTACTTTACTGCTTGTAACTTTATTTGACACGACCGGAACAATGCTGGGAATTGGAAGTCAGGCTGGACTGATAAAAGACGGCAAATTTCCAAATTTAAAATCTGCTCTGCTTGCTGACTCAATCGGAAGTTTTGTTGGAGCATTTACGGGAACGGGTCCGACTTCCGCTTATGTTGAATCAGGAACAGGAGTTTCAGCGGGAGGCAGAACTGGTTTTGCGTCGGTTGTTACTGCGGGATTGTTCCTGCTTTTGATTTTTTGTCAGCCGTTAGCCGCCTCGGTTTCTGCAGTTCCTGCAGTTACCGCCCCTGCTTTAATTTTGACGGGCTGTTTCATGGTCACTGATGTTGCAACGATTGATTGGCGGGATTATTCGGAAGCCTTCCCCGCATTTTTGACTATGGCTTTAATGCCATTTACTTACTCGATAACAAACGGAGTCGGAATAGGAATGATAACTTACGTCATTTTAAAAATTTTGGCAGGGAAAATGAAAGAACTTCACCCGCTCTTGATTATCATGGCAATTTTATTTGCAATACAAATTATGTCATAAAAAAAAATTAGACAGCTAAGAAAAATTTTTTCTGGCTGTCTTTTTTTCTGTGATATTACTCCGTCGACAAAAAATGCGAAAAATATGGAAAGAATGAATTTAAAAAAGACGAACCCTGAAATTCGAGAGTACGTCAAAAGCAGAATAATTGAGTTCAAAGAAAAAGGATATGCAGTAAAAGAAAACGGAGAACTTTTAAATATAAAAGACGATTATGCCTATCAAGTTCTGAAAAAATATCGAAAAAATGGAAACAATAAAAGCTGCAACCATAAAATACACTCCGGACTATTTTAAATTGCCATATTCATTGTGGAGTCGGGAAGCAATTCAAGAATTCATAAAGCAAAAATATGGAATTGAAATGCCACTGACGACAATAGCGGATTATCTGAGAAACTGTCTAAAAACTTTTTTATAGAGTATCATCACAATAACAATCCAGTAACTTTTCTTATGAATTTTTCATCGTGTCACAATGCGTTTTTTTGAGATATTAGACAGGTTCTTAAACTGTATTATCCCACCCCCCCCCCTTGCCATTTTTTCAAGTAGTTGTTGAAAAAATTTTTGCAAAAAAATATCCCGTACAATTTTTTTGTAACGGGACTTTTTTTATTGTCGAAAAATTTTCTTATCTTTATTGTAGCAAACTCAACACTCCTGAAGAATTCTGATTTGCTTGAGCCAGCATAGCCTGTGCTGACTGTTGAATGACATTAAATTTTGTGTATTCAGTCATTTCTTTAGCCATGTCAGCGTCGCGGATTGTGGATTCGGAGGCAGTTGTATTTTCAATTTGGGTAACAACATTATTTTCGGTATACTCCAATGAGGCTGCTTGAGCACCGACGTAAACCGCCGCACTAAGTAAATAATTTAATGCCGAATCAATTGCACCGGAGCCATTTGTACCGTCGCCAAGCAATGCTTTTCGGTCTTCTTTAGATACAAGATTATATTGCAAAATATCCTGCTTATTTCTTCCGTTATAAGCGTAATAATTTTTGAAAATAGAATCCAAATCAGTCGAAGGAATATGAACCGTTATATGTTGGTCTGCTTTATCAGTGTGCTGAATAACCAAACGCTTTTCTTTGTCGACATTTTCTGAAATACGATGAACCAGCATATCTTCATAATAATCTTCCGTAACCGGAATACTGGTATCTTTGTAACCGTCCATAATAATTGCCCCGTAAAGCGTACCGTCTTTGGCTTTGCGAACATCACTGTAATTTTCGTAATTATTGTCGGGGTAACTCTCATACAATGTCAATACTCCGTTTCTTGTATCTCCCGAAATAAACATCTGGTGATTGATTGTTTTTAATATTGGCTCGGCTTGATCATAAATTGCCTTAATCAATCCCGCATAATCGCCATTTTTTACTTTAGATATATCAATGGGAATGTCTTTTATATCTTCATCAGTGTCAATTTCAGGTTTTTCTACGCTGATCGGTGGCGGAAGATTATTGTCCGTAAAATAAAAGTTAAACCACTGCGGATCGGGATTATTTGTTGACGGACAAGTGGCACAATATGCCATAAATCCCTTGCCCATTAAATCAGAAATATTTGAGGAAATAGCTTTTAAATCTATATCATAGTGATAATAAGGATTTTTGCGAACAGATGTACTAAAATATCCTTTATCATTATTTGCTTCACCTAATCTGTAAGCGTTGATTCTAGGGCGTGTTGGTAAAGTGCCGAAAATAAAAACATAAGCAATTTTTTTCTGATAAAATGTGTTTGTTAAAAATTCATCGGAAAGGAAATTGCTTATGTCGAACACATTTTATCAAGGACGTTATTCGGTTTCAAATA
>JAFZMV010000018.1 GCA_017553205.1 Selenomonadaceae bacterium
ATGAAAATCGTTAGTTCCGTTTTTAGCGACGTGACTGCACGCCTTCATCACTTCTACCATTTTTTTTGCCAAATTTTTCATGTCATTTCCTCCAATTCTTGTTCTGAAACGAAAATAATTTTTGCCGAAACAATTTTTCTGTCAAAATTTCTTCCGACAAAAACTCTGTAAAAACCGTCACCGAAACCACTTGAACTTACAACGCCTTTTCTTTTCATCGTGCCAGCCTGTTTAGGCGACATCGTAATTGCACAAGCAAGTCCATAGAATGAAGTTATGTCGCTGAAAGTTCCACCCTGATTTTCAACAAAATATTTTTTGTCGAAAAATCCAGCCTGTCCACTGTCAACAAAAATTTCACCGTAAAGCGAGAAGTTCAGTTCGATATTTTTGTAATCGGAATGGCAAATGTTCAGCGAAGTGACGAATTTATCTGCAGTCGTGATGTCGGCAAAATATTTTCCTTCGAGAACGTCAGACAAAATTAAAGTTCCAAAGTCGCAAAAATCATAAGACGGATCAGCGACGACAATTTTATTTTCCATGACGTTGAAAGTTCCCAATTTAATTTTTTTCTTCAAAACCAACTCGCCCCCATTGATTCGTAACCTTCGATATTTCTGTCAACAATGGCAAGACAACGCTTAAAATCCCAGCTGTGGCGATTTTTTACCGCACTGCTGATTACATCGTGATTGATTTTAATAAAATCCTCGTCCTTGTTCGTGCCACGCTTGCAAGCAATGTCAAAGTACCATTCGCAAAAATTCGGTTGATTTTTTTTGTAATCTTCGATAGCTCCAAGAGCCATGAGCGGAGTAAAATAACCAATCGACTGAGAAATCAAAGCGGCGATAAGGTGGCGATATTTTTTCAACTTTTTCTTATCAGAATCGTAAATCATTTTGAAACCTCCAAAGGAACATAGCTAAGTTCCTAAATTTCTTTGAAAATCAAATCAAATTTTTTGTAAGTTTTCGGCACTTTGTCAGAAATAGAAATTAAATGCCACGCCCACTTTCCGACAAATTCATAGCCAACATTTCCTTCATGAAAATCTCCGCCACCTCTGTCATTTCCGACAGCAGTAATCAAAGGCAACGGGTGGATCGTCCAGCCGTCTTTGTCGCGGGATTTTTTCTTGTACTCGTTCAAGTCGATAAATTCTTTTGTGTCGTGATTCATCAAAAATTTATTGTCGAGCGTGAAATCAGTTGACTTACTGCCGTGAAGTTTGACGGTTTCGCCCCAAATTTCTTTGTACGTCGGCACATAAAAAGCGGAATTGAGATTGAAATCGAAGTCGCCTTCTTCTCCCGCATAATCTCCACACCAAATTACACGCTTTTTGTTGTTATAAAGTCTTTCCGCAAAAGAATTACAGAACGGATTTTTCCACCAAGAATGTTCCATGAGTTTTGCCAACATATACTCGCCGTCAACGGAGCGGTCGAAAACTTTGCAATTCAAACCATTTTTATCACCGAGAATAGCCATGAAATATTGTCCCATAATTAAAGCCTCCCAAAATATTCTTGCATTTTCGGAAATTGATTTTGTGCATATTTCCAAAGTAATTGAATTTCATAAGGATTAAGTCCAAGAGTTTCGCCGTTTTTTCCGCTTTTTGCGAAAAGAACATTTCCAAAAATAATCAAATCATCATTGACGTACAAATTCGGAATCGGATTATCCTTAAGCAACGCCTCGTCATCGCTCCAGACATCAAAAAGTTTTCCTGCAACTTCAATCTCCGTGCAGGTTACAAGATCGCAGTTGAGAATTTTGTACATACTTTTCAGAGTGTTTTCCGAATCGAGATATTTAACGCAAGGAGAAATTGTGTTGCGGTTTGCGTTATGAATCAGAGCGAAAACTTTAAGCTGTTTTTCTGTAGTCATCAGGTTCAACCCCCTTCTGTTCTTGAGTTTTAGCAAATTGAGTAATTTTCTTAGCGTACGGGCAATTTTCACGAGCCGCACAATAATCGGTGCATTTCTTATTTCCCCAGCGTTCACGAATTTTGCAGACTGACGGCAAAGTTTTAGTTTCAAGAGCATTTCTCAAAGTTTTTGCCTTATGCGAGAAATATTTCTTAAGCCAGCAGTCCGAAATTTTGTTAATCGGAATGATGTAAACGGTTTTATCAATTCCGCGTTCTTGTGCGATTCTCAAATTTGAATCACGACAAATAGCCTGAATAAACATTTTGGAAACTTTAAAGCCCTGCTGTTCAAGCAACATTCTGTAGTAGTTGAGTTGAATCGCCCACTCCAAAACTTCTTTCACTCCGTCGTAACGAAGTTCAGATTTAAATTTCGGCAAGCCCTTTTTCAAACCAGATTTATAAACTTCTCCCGTATCGATTTTTTCTTTGTAAATTCCGAGAGCTTTCATAATTTTGAAACTGCTTGTAACTTTTAAATCTCCCAAAACTCCGTCATCAGCGTCTAAAATTTTTCCGAATAAATCGAACTGCCCCGAAGTGATGTCATCTTTCAAACGTTCTTCAGACAAAATTTCTCCCTGCGTATTTTTTTCATTGATTGAATGAATCGCCTGACCTTGAAGGGCGTAAAGCACGCTTGACGGATCGACCGCATATTCAGAAATTTTCTTTAAGTATTACGCCGACGATTAAAATTCCTAAAATCCTTGAAAAATTTTTGCAGATATAAAGAGCGAATATAAACTCACGAAAAAAAATTTAGGATTTTTTGTCGTCGGAGTAATAAGTTTCACGAGTTCCCGCAATCAATTCGGTAACAGTCGGCTCTGAAAGTTTTCTGTCGAGAGAATTTGCAACTGCACGAAGTGTAGGAAGGAACATACAACGCTGACTGTTCGGACACGTTTTAAGACACTCTGAAATTTTAATTTTGTTTCCGTTTGGACAAATAAATTTTGTAGCCGGCATAAATATCAACCTCCATAAAAAAGTTTAGCCCCCAAGTTTCCTTGAGGGCTTTAAAATTATTTTGATTCAACAGTTTGCAGTTTCCAACTCGTCATATTCGGGCGGATAGAAAAGTTCACCGTCCTGACAACCGAGCGGAATTTTAAAATTCTCTGTGTTGATGTTTTCGTTTTCAATCTGCACGGTCAAATTTCCGAAATGGCTACTTTCCAAAATATCTTTGAGAGCGACTTCCGAAATTGCCGCATACAAATATTTTGCAAAAGTGAGAATTTGGCACGGATTCAACGTAATATGTAAATCCACGTCGTTTTTCTCATCTTCGAGCGTGATGTAAACAGCGTCTTTGTCGATTCGGATTTTAGAATCAATGTCCGAGTACAAAGCACAATGAAAATAGGAACACATTTTCAAAACCTCCTCAAGCGATTTGTTTTAATTTTCGTGCGGGTAGTGCAGGAATTTCAAAAGCGTTGGGCGGTGGCAACAAGTGGCGAGGTGTCGGCAAAGTTAAAATTTCGCCGCCGATTCTTTCAAGTTCTGTCGCACGGTCATAATTTTTTGCCAACTTACTTGCGGCAGTGACGGCATTTACCAAACCGTAGCGAGTATTGTCATCGGAACGCACAAGCAGACTGAAAATGTCGTTGCGTTCACTCTCCGAGAGAATAAATTTTTCTGCCAAAACTTCTACCGCTTTGAGTGGTTTTTGATTGAGCGGAATTTGAGTAGATTCACGAAGTTTATTAACTGTCATAAGAAATTTATTTTCGTCAACGGCAGAACGCACGACATCTTGAACTTTCATGAAAAATGCTTTGTCGTCTTGTGCCAAAGTTTCATCAGAATAAATTTCGTAAGCAGAATCCTCAGACAAATTAACTTGCTTGCCAACGTGATATTTTTTCTGCGAGTAGTCCTTGCAAATTAAACCATTTTTGCAAACCAAACGGAAAATCAACGGCTCTACACGAAGACTTCCC
>JAFZMV010000164.1 GCA_017553205.1 Selenomonadaceae bacterium
TTGAAACCGAATAACGTCCTTGATAAAATGTGTTCGACATAAGCAATTTCCTTTCCGATGAATTTTTAACAAACACATTTTATCAGAAAAAAATTGCTTATGTTTTTATTTTCGGCACTTTACCAACACGCCCTAATAAAATTCATGCCCAAAGAAATTACAAGCATGATCATTGCTCCCCAAGAACCGCCGATCGCTCCGCCTATTGCTATCATAATTCCGCTCAAAAGAGCCATTAAAATCATCGTCTTAAAAATATTCATAAACAATCCTCCTCAAATTCCAAAACTAAGATATAGAGAAAAGACGCAAAGTTTTTTCTCTGCGTCTTTGGTTTCTATGGCAAAATGTTAGTCTTTAAAAAATTCGTCGTGGATACAATTTACAGCTTCTACAAGTTGAGAACCTTTAATCAAACATGAAACGCTGATTTCAGAAGTGCTGATAATATCAATGTTAATATCCGATTTAGCCAACGCTCCGAACATTCTTGCGGCAATTCCGGGACTTCCCAACATTCCCGCACCGACTATGGAAACTTTTGCAACATCTTCTTCAACCCAGACCGCCGCCGCATTTATTTTTTCAGCGGCTTTATCGACAACTTTTTTTGCCTCTGCCAAATCGTCCAAAGAAATTGTGAAAACCATATCAGTAATATTTTTCTCAAGATTTCTGATACTTTGAACAATCATATCAACATCAATATTCGCGTCGGCTAATGCTGAAAAAAGTGTATGGGCAACGCCCGGAACATTTTCAACGCCGAGAACGGCAATTTTTGCAACTTTTTGATCGTGGGCAACGCCGCGAATTTCAAAATCTTTATCCTCCACAGTATAATCCTCCCTAATAATTGTGCCGGGTGTGTTCGTGAAAGTCGAGCGGACATGAATCGGCATTTTAAAATATTGTCCCATTTCAACTGAACGAGGCTGCATAACTCCCGCTCCGAGTCTAGCCATTTCCAGCATTTCAAAATATGTAATTTCTTTCATTCTGCGAGCATTTTTCACAATACGCGGATCAGCAGAATAAATTCCGTCAACGTCCGTGAAAATTTCACATTCGTCAGCTTTAATCGCTCCCGCAAGTGCAACAGCCGAAGTATCACTTCCGCCGCGTCCCAAAGTCACAGGGTCGCCGAAATTATCCAGTCCTTGAAATCCTGCAACAATTACAACCTGACCTTTGTTTAATTCTTCATGAACTCTCTGCGGATTTATCCCCAAAATTCTGCCTTTTGTATGTGCGGAACTTGCACGAACTCCCGCCATTGCTCCCGACAAAGAAACTGCAGGCTGTCCCAGCTTTTTAAAAGCCATTGCCAGCAGTGCGATAGAAACTTGTTCGCCCGTCGTCAAAAGCATATCCATTTCCCTTAAATAATCTGCTTTATACGGCTGATTGTCTATTCCTTCCGCCAAACTTATAAGATCGTCGGTTGTGTCGCCCATCGCAGAAACTACCACAACAATTTTATCGTCAGGTTTTTTTTCTTTTAAAATTCTCTGTGCTACTGCCAAAATTTTATCGGTTGTCGCAACAGAACTGCCGCCGAATTTTTTTACAACGAGAGCCAATTTGCAGACCTCCTTTATCCGATTTTCCAAAAAAATTTTTATTGCAGGAATTCTAACAAATTTTTTTCATATAGTCAAAATTTTTACAGAAATTTTTCATAAAAAAATCTTCGACTAATTTTTTTCATCGGATAAATTTTTTATCCTGAATAGAATTTTCGTTAAAGAGTCTGTCTTTTTTTGACAATGAATATATGCTGTGATAAAATTTTTCAAAATTCCTTGAAGGAGCAGTGAGTTTTTTTGAATTTTTTATCGGCATCGGAAGACATCACGACACAAGATTTTCACGAACTTGAAGACTTTATAGAACAGTCGATCTGCGAAGACAAATTTATTTATGAAACCTGCAAGCCTTTAATAGGTGGCGGAAAACGTCTGCGTCCGATGCTGTTTTTATTGTGTACTCATGCAAAAAATTCTTATTCCAACGAAAAGGCTCTGCCTCTTGCCGCCGCTCTTGAACTTATTCACACGGCAAGCCTTGTTCATGATGATATTCTGGACGGAGCAAAAAAAAGACGCGGTGTTTCTACTATAAATTCAAGATACGGTGCCCAGATTTCTGTTTTGGTCGGAGATTATCTTTTTGCAAAGGCTTTTCAACTTGTCGCGGAAAATAATTACGGTGATAAAGTCGCAGAAGTTTTATCAAAACTTGTAAAAAATTTATGCGTCGGCGAAATTATGCAGGACAGATCACTTTTCGCGGTTCCGACTTTGGGCGAATATTATACGCGAATAAATTTAAAAACTGCAGTTTTTTTGTCAAGCTGTTGCAAACTCGGCGGAATTGTTTCGGGAATGAGTCAAAAAGAAATTGACGGCTTGACTTTTTACGGCGGAAGTTTGGGTCTGGCTTTTCAAATTGTTGATGATATTCTGGATTTTTTCGGAGATGAAAAAGTTACGGGAAAAATTGTCGGCGGAGATTTAAAAAGCGGAGTTGTAACACTTCCTGTAATTCGTGCCTTGAAAGTCAGCAAAGAATCAGAAGTTTTACGCGGAATAATTACAAGCCGCGAAGTTACAAATTCCGATATTGATAAAGCAGTTGAAATTATAAAAAATACTGATGCGGTTGAATATTGCAAAATGCGTGCAACGGCTCATATTGATTCCGCACTTGTCAACTTGCCTTTCGGGATAAAAACTTCGGCAGGTCTTGCCCTTGAAAAAATTGCGGATTTTGTTGTAGACCGCACTTGGTGAGAAAGAAGGAGATTTTTTTATGTCGGATATGCCTGCAAATAATATAAAAGAACTTGTCGCAAGTTATACTCACAGAGAAAGACCACGCTCACCGCAAGAAGTTTTGGCTCGTTATAATCAAGCGTTAATGGCTTATAAAGAACTTTGTTTTACAAGCGGAGATGTTCGCGAACAAAAATTGACGACTTATAACGAAATAAAAATTTTAGGCTGGGTACTCGGAAAAGCCGAAAAAAATATTATTAAAGACATTGGCGAACATTCAAATAAAATGTTTTACGGAGCTGTGTTGGATTAGCATGAACGAAGAAAAAAATTTTCAGAATCAACCGTTTAAAGTCGAAGTTTACACCGTAGCAGCGGTGATTTTTTTTATAGCGGCGGCTTTGTCGGTAAAATTTTTTCAGACGGAAACGGCAGCAAGTTTCCACAAAGAAATTTTTCCAAGTGATTCGATAAGTTTTATAAAAAATAATCAGCCTGTCCCGCTCCCTGACGGAAATTATGAACTTGCAATGCCTGCAGGCGGAACTTTTGTAAACGGAGTCGCACCGATGATGTTAATAAAAGTTGACGAAGAATTTTATCCGCTGAATATTGCCGACGATTCAATTTTACCAAGACAAGGCAGACAACTTCCCGCAAGAATTTTATTCGGCTTTACTTCTCCTCATGCGTCAAATACTTTGGGTTATGACGAGAAAAAAAGCGGAGATCCCGTAGCCGATTACAAAAAGAAAGCGTTATATTATCTGCACGTTTCAAAAGGTTTTGGAGAAGTGCGGAGAACTTATTATTATAAGGAGTGATTTTTCATGAAAATTATTGAGCCTTCAGTAGAACTTGTTCAAGAACTGGACGCAGAAAAAATTATGAAACATATTGAGCGTGCAGGTCGTGTTTGTTACAAAAGCGAGTCAAGAATTTCCGACAAGTCCGCAGAAAAATTTATTGCAAATATTATAAAGTCAGGACATGAGTCAGTCATTGAACATGTCAGCATAACTTTTAAAATTATTTGCGACAGAGGAATTACTCATGAAATTGTCCGCCACCGCTTGGCAAGTTACTCTCAGGAAAGTTCCCGGTATTGCGATTATTCCAATGACAAATTTGACGGGGAATTGACTTTTATTAAGCCGTGTTTCTGGACGGAGGACGACGAAAATTTTAAACTCTGGAAACAGACTATGGAAACTCTTGAAAAAAATTATTTGGCGATGAGAAAAAACGGAGTACGCCCCGAACAAGCCCGCTCAATTCTGCCGAACTCTTTAAAGACGGAAATTTTTATGACGGCAAATTTAAGAGAATGGCGACATTTTTTGAAACTCAGGACTTCAAATCGTGCTCATCCGCAAATGAGAGAAGTTGCACTGAAAATTTATGATATTCTCAATAAAAATCTCCCAGTAATTTTTTCAGATATTCAGCCATGAATATAAAAAAATTTTTTCCCGCTGTGATAATTTTCGGCGGGATATTTTTAATTTTTGCTTTTATGGAATTTGTTTTCAGTCCGATTCAAAGCAAAATTTTAGAAATGCAGACCGAAACAAAACATTTGCAGGCAGTTGAAAAAAATTTGCGGGAACTTCAAAGCCGGCATGAAAATCTTGCTGAATTTGCGGCAGTGACTGAAGAAAATTTAATTGAGTTGAAAAAATTACTTCCCGAAAAATTCATGCAAGAACAATTCGCCGCAGAAATTTATAAATCGGCAGAAAAAAATAAACTTGTCGTCAATTCTCTGCAAGTCGGTGAATTAATTCCGATTGAGAACAACGACAAGAAATTTCAAAAACAATCCATAAAAATTAAGATTTCGGGAAATTATATTTCAATTTTAAATTTTCTTCGTGAAATTGAGGACGGCGAAAGATTCGCGAAACTTGAAAATATTTCCGTAGAAAGTTCGGACAAAAATACGGTTATTTGTAACGCAGAATTTTTTATTTATGTTTTGGAAAATTCATGATGTTAAATTTTTACGAAATGACTACAAAAATTTTTGACATTACAGCAAAAAAATCCTGAAGGCTAATAAAAATAATTTGCCGAAGGAGTTTTAAAAATATATGCTCTGTAAAGTGAATTATTTATCAAAAAAAACGGTTCCGCCAAAAAATTTTTAAAATTTTTAAATTCTTCATCGCTCCACTCTTCGACTTTAACAGGAAAAAA
>JAFZMV010000165.1 GCA_017553205.1 Selenomonadaceae bacterium
GAACTTTTCTTCTTTCCGTCATATTCTCCACAACTCAATCCTGATGAATATTTGAACAATATGCTTAAGAAAAATATTCATTCAGGTGATTTGCCTCATACCGAAAAGCAACTTGAAAAAAGACCAAAAATTTTATGAATAGTATTGCTCATCAGCCTGAAAAAATTTCAAATTTATTTTCGCACGAAAAATTGTTTTTCATGGAATCCTCTTTCGTTGCTTAATTTTTTGTATCTTTAATCGTCGGAGTAATATTATTCAAACATTCGTCCTGATAATTTTCTTGATTGTAAATTCCCGTTTTTAATTTTTTTGCTGTGGGATTTATTGTCGACGGAGTAATAGAAATTAAGATTTTGTCAGATTTTTCCTTCAGAATTTTTTTTGTGATATAATTGAAAAAAATAATAGATTCTTTGAAGGTGTGAAAAAAATTTTATGAGCAAGAAAAAAGTTGTTGTTGCAATGAGTGGCGGTGTTGACAGTGCGTTGACTGCGGCTCTTCTGCTTGAAAAAAATTTTGAAGTTATCGGAGTGACGATGCTTTTATTCGGTGATGAAAATCAAAGTTTTATTTCAGACGCAAAAAAAGTTGCGGATCATTTGGGAATTGAATTTCATGTTGCAGATTTTCGCGAAGAATTTAGAAAAAATGTCATGAATTATTTTGCAGAAGAATATCTGAACGGCAGAACGCCTAATCCCTGCGTATGTTGCAATAAAAAAATCAAATTCGGAAAACTTTTTGAAGTTGCGGAGAGTTTAAACGCGGATTTTTTTGCAACGGGACATTATGCAAGAATTATTTTTGAGGACGGCAGGTATAAATTAAAAAAGGCGACTGATTTAAAAAAAGATCAGTCGTATGTTTTGTACAATTTGACGGCGGAAAAACTTTCAAAAATTCTTCTTCCGCTTGGAGAATTTTCAAAAGATGAAACGCGTTCACTTGCCGAAAAATTAAATTTGCCCGTTGCTCATAAAAAAGACAGTCAAGAAATTTGTTTTGTACCTAATGACGACTATAAAAATTTTCTGCAGAATTTTTCTCCGAACTCTGCGGCTTTTCGTGCAGGAGAAATTATTGACACCTCAGGAAAAGTTTTGGGAAGTCACAACGGTTTTGCAAATTATACAATCGGACAGCGTAAGGGCTTGGGAATTGCGGCGGAAAATCCTTTGTATGTCGTGAAAATCGACGCGGAAAATAATAAAGTTGTTGTCGGAAAAAATGAAGAAGTTTTTTCAAAAATTTTAACGGCAGAAAATATTCATTGGATTTATAAACCTGATTTCACAAAAATTTTTGATGCGAAAATTCGTTACGGTTTCAGAACTGCAGCATGTAAAATTTTTGAGCAGGAAAATTTTCTGCACATTGAATTTTTGGAAAATCAGCGGGCAATTACTCCCGGTCAGTCGATTGTTTTTTATGACGGCGATGAAGTTATCGGAGGAGGAATTATAAATTAAAAACAGGTCTAAATGACGACCTGCAAACAAGTTAAAATATTTTTTTAAAAATCTACAAATTCGCGTTTACGTTTTGTGAACTGCGAAATTTTTTTATATCCGAAAGTCTTTACATATTCGACAGCCTCATCATGAAATTTTCCGCAATCTTCAGGCTGGTGAGCGTCAGAATTTATCGTTATCGGCAATTCATAAGCCGCCGCAACTTTCATGAAGTCCGCGTAAGGTGAAATTTCTTCGACGGGATAACGATATTTTGTTCCGGTGTTCACGTCAACTGCCATATCAGATTTTTTCAGAGCAACCGCAACTCTTTCAAGATATTCCGTGACTTCAAAGTCAGGAAAATTTTTGAACAGTCGAATATTAAACGGGTGACCGAGTATGTCATAAATTTTTGACTCTGCAAGTTTTTCAACTTCCCGCGTGTACTCTTCGTAAATTTCTTTTAAATCATGGCGAGTCCATTCATTTTTTATTTTCGACGCGTCATAACCCCAGCCCCAAAGAAAATGAACCGAGCCGATAATATAATCAAAGTCCCAATCGTCCAAAATTTTTTTCACGGCAGATTGATTTTTAAAATTGCAAACTTCAATTCCGATTTTCACGGCATGATTTTTTTGAAGTTCCGCCATAAAATCAAAATAATCTTTCAGCGTGTGTTTAAATTTATTTGTCTTGAGCCAAACCTTTTGAAATTCTCCGACTTCCGAATTATCCAAAATTAAATCGTCATAGTAAAATTTTTCAAATTCGGGAAAAGTATGTGTATGCTCCGAAATTCCAATTTCATCAAGTCCGCGTTTTTTTGCCGCGTCAAAAAAACCCTGAACCCATTTTAAATCATAATCGCCATATTCAAAATGCATATGATAATCAAATTTCATAAAAAACTCCTTCAAAAACAAATTGACATACTTGTGAAAACTTCTTAAACATCTTCTAATTTAATTTTTTCTTTGGGCAGATAAGTCATAAGCATTGCCTCTAATTTTTCCAATTCAATCGGCTTTGACAAATAATCGTCAAAACCTTCTCCCAAATACAATTCTCTTGCTCCGGAAACTGTATTTGCAGTCAGACAAACGACAATAGTATAAAGATTGGGATTTTTTACTTGAGTCCTAAGCTCTTGAGTTCGCAACTCATGCAACGTTGCTACTCCGTTTTTCTTAGGCATCATATGATCTAAAAAGATAATGTCATATTTTTTGTTTTGTGTCATCAAAAGCCCTTCGTCGCCACTTTCCGCTATATCAATATTCACCTTTGTGAAGGACAGCATATTTTTGAATATCAAAAGATTCTTAAGATTGTCATCAACTACGAGAATTTCTGCTTCAGGAGCCGTGAATTTTGTTTTGTGTTTTTTATTTGTCTTGATAATTTTTTTGTAGGATTCATCATAATCTCCCAGCGGTATCCATTCAACGACAGACTGTTTCAATTCAAAAGAAAATTTTGCCCCGAAACCGTAAACACTCTCAACCTGAAGAGTACTTCCCATTAAGTACAATAAATTTTGGGTAATCGTCTTACCAAGACTGATATTGTCAATATTGCGTATTCGTGTTTCTTTAATTCGTTTAAATCCTGCCAACATTTTTTTTATTTCCGAAACTTTCATTCCGACTCCGGTATCTTGGACAGAAACCAAAATCATTACGCTGTTCGGATCGTCGTCAATTTCTTTGAATCCGACAGAAAATGTTACGCCACCTTTTTCTGTATACTTCACCGCATCGTTCAACATATTCGTGATAATTTGTTTGATTCGGATTTCATCACCATGAAGCATTTTTGGAGTATTTCTGTTAAAATCCAAATCCAGTGATAAACCTTTACTGTCTGTTTTAACTTGAACCATATTGACCAAGTCATTGACGATTGCTGAAAGATCATAATCCACCGGCACAATTTCAATTCTGCCTGTTTCGATTTTTGAAAAATCTACAATATTGTTGGCAAGATCCAAAAGCGTTTGCCCCGCAGTTTTTATATTCTCGGAATATTTAAGAATTTTCTGGCTTTCACATTCACGAAGTATCATGTCATTCATTCCGATTATCGTGTTTAAAGGTTTACGAATTTCATCGGACACATTTGTCATAAATGTATATCGTGCTTCTTCACTTTCAACAAAAGATTGATCATTAAAATTCGTTTCTGTTTTCTCGCTGTTGATGTCTTCTATCAACCAAAGTACCCGAGTTACAGTATTATTTCTCAAGCGTTGAGTAGCTATAAAACGTACACTTCTCCATTCTCCTTTTTTGTTTTGATATTCCATTTCTACTGTTTCCGTATTTTTTAAGCGTTCATTTAAAGTATTAAAATCCACAAAGTAAAGCATGTAATTAATAAAACTGGAATCTACTTTCTGGCTTATAAAATTTTTCAATAAGGAACTTGCACTCTGATTTGCGTTTTTCGACAAATTATCAGATTCAAAAGTTCCTGATTTAATTGTTCTGAAAGTATCATTTACGATGTCAAAATCATATACCACCAGATAAATATTCGATATGGAAGAAAGTTCCTCGTTAATTTTTTGTGAAACCATATATTTTTGATGTCCCTTGTTCATCATATAGGACAGCCAAAAGATTATGACAATCGTGATAAGTATAGCGATCACTAAAAATCTTTTTAACGGACTGAATATATCTGTAGCATTTTTCACTGATAAATAATGCCAGTTATCGTCCATTTTCGCAGAGTAAACTACATAATGTTCCCCATTGTAATCAAGCTCAAAAAAATTTTTATCAGTATTTTTTGCCTTACTTAAAAGCAAACCGCCAAAACTGTCAGTTTCATTGGTATAATCTTTGCCGATTTCATTTTTGTCGGAATGGACGACAACTTTGTTGTGGGCATCCAGTATAAACTCGCAATCAACTCTGCCTGACGTTAAATTTTGTTCGATGTATTTTTGAACGGTATCCAAATTTACGTTTATGGCAATAACGCTTTTTTCGTCAGAAAGTCTTTTAGAAATTGCTATAACAACGTTTCCGGTTCTGAAATCGAGATGTGGAGAAGTAACGGCGACATCTTCTCCGTTTTTTATTGCTTCAGTATACCAAGGACGCTTGGTTGCCACAAAATTTGGATCGGGAGTCCATGTAATTACGTCGAGAAATTCCCCTCTAATGTAGCCGTGAATCCCTGTCACATCTTCAAAAACAGCATTGCTGACGGCAGTTGACTGCCTTTTAAAATATTCCAGTATTTCATTGTTTGAACGGTTCTCATTTATCATTCTTTCAGTGGTATACGCTATTAGTTTAACGGCATCCTCGCTTTTGGAAATATGATCATGGATATAGTCCACAGAATGTATTGAAGCCGCCTGTCCGTCGCTGATAATATCATCACGTGCATTAGTGTAGAGCAGATCGTAATAAGACACTATAGCGACAATAAAAAACGCAATAATCGGAGCAGACAACAAAATTGTTCTGAGTATAAAGCGTTTTTTCTCTTCACTCATGAAATTTTTTTCAGTAGATTGTTTCATAATGTCCTGTTCTCCAATTCAAAAAAAATTTTTTCAAGGTGTAAATAAATTATTTTGAGATTCTTCGCTGACTTCATAATTATAGTCGCCGAAATCAGCTATATTGAATGTGTCGTACGTTCCACATTTAGTAATAGATAAAGGTTCGCTCAAAACTTCGCCATAATCGTTTACATACATTTCATTGCTTTTTGCGTGTTTGACTCTGTGACCGCCGCTTGTGGAAAGTTTTCTGTATTGTTTAGCGACAATGAACCCGTAAAATTTATATCCGTTGGAGTTTATAATTACGGGAACAGTCGGTGCAAATATAATCCCTCTGAAATTTGCATTTAAATTTAAAATAATCGGTCGCGGAGTTCTCGCATTTGAATTCATATCAATTTTTTCTGGGCCGTCATAGAAAAAAACAATCGGGCGATATTTAAATTTGCCGTCTGTTGTAAGTGTGTTGTCAGAATTTATGTTGATAATAATTTGTCTGACCGATTTAAATTGAGTGTGTCCGTTTTTGTCGGTAATGCCCAACATTTTCAGAGGAATAAACGCCTCACTTTCAATTCGTGTCCACAAAATATCGTAGGGATTTTCATCTGTAACTTTATCAGCTCGAACTTCAAAAGGTGTATTGAAATTAAAAATATTGTGAGTACGAAAATCACATGACTCTTGCCAATATGTTTGTTGATTATTTTGGTTAATATATTTGACTTCGGTTTTTCTGTTGTACGGAGTATCTTGCCGAATGTCCCAATCTTTTTCAAAAACTGTATCTTTAAGCGTGCCGACTTTAACAACTTTTCCGTTTTGAACTTCCAAACCGCCGGGCAAAACTCGATTTATATCTTGTCTGAAACCTAAATTCAATGAATCAGGATTTCTTACGCCTGTTGTATTTGTCGTACGAGTTTTCCCTTTGCCGGGATCTACATCAACTTCAGCAGACCGATAAAAATTTCCTTCCGTGTATAAATTTGTTGTGGAGTTATAATTCAACCAAACTTTATCTTTTGCGTAAAAATTATCTCTCGCATTTTTTATGTAATAGTTATCAAGATTTTCTGTGGGAGCTTTCCAAGTTCCTCTGGCTCTTGCGGCTTCAAGTTCCCAGTTGCCGTTAATGACATATTTGGCACTCAATTTTGGAAGTTCTTCTTCAATTTCCGGCGGGAGCGGTTCTCCGACACCGGCATTATCAGATGAAGTTTTATAAACCAACTGAGAAACGGCAGAAACTTTTATATTATTCTCGCTCATGTTTTCAAATATTTGAAAAAGATGTCCAGCTTTGCCGTTAATTTCAACTTTGTAATACAAATCTCCTACAAGCTGTTCAGAATTATTTTTTGTCGTGTCTGCAGAAAATAAATTTGTGGAAAAAGTAGTTTCATTTTTCGTCCAACTGTCTGTGAATTTGTTGTTGGAGGGTGATTCTGTTCCGTCAGATAAATTATCACTCGCATACATTAAAGCGACTTCATTGCCGGGCTGAATTATATTTTTCTCGGTTATAATTTTGCAGTCTTTAAATTTTGAAACGTCATTGTTAATTAAAACAGCAGTTTTGTAATTTGCAAAATATTCTTCATTCTCGATGAGTTTATTTGCCCCTGCAAGAGCCGCCGCGTCTGCCGCGTTTTGTAATCTCGAAACATTCATGTAGTACCAGCCCAAATCTAATCCCGCACAGCCGACTGTGAACAACAGCGGAATCAGAAGTGCATAAAAAACAAGTGCTTGACCTTTTTGAATCATCAGCGATTTAAAAATTTTTTGAATCACGGTAAATCACTCTCTTTCCTCAAAAAAAAATCAGCCACCCATAGTTCTTATGAAAGTTAAAATTGGCGGCAATAACAGCACAATAAATATTGCAGGGAAAATAAAAATAATCATTGGAAAAATAATTTTTACGGGAGCTTTCATGGACTCGGCTTTTATAAATTGTCGTTGTCTGTCACGCATGTTATCTGCTTGATTTTTTAAAACTTTTCCCATGCTTGTTCCCAATTTTTCCGATTGAATTACAGCTGCCGTGAACAAATACATTTCTTCCAAATTGCAGCGTCTTGCTATTTGATTGAGTGCATATTTATGCGTCATTCCCAAACTTATATCACTTTGCATTTTTCTAAATTCGTCAATTAAAGGACCTGACATTCTTGGAATAATTTTTGCAATAGCACCGTCAAAAGATAATCCTGCTTGAACACTTACGCAGAGTAAATCTAAAAATTCAGGCAACATTTCTCTAATTTCTTTTTGTCTTTTGTCAATCAAATGATTTAATCTCAATAACGGAAAAATCGCACCCGAAAAAATCCCGAATAAAATTATCAGAGCCTCTTGCAAAAAATGCAAGTGAATCAGTCCGGTTAAAAATACCGCACTCGCCATTCCAATTAAAGTTGTAATGAACCAAAATGACATTACATGCGGTAAACTCCAAATGCCCGTTTTACCGGCTTGAAAAATTTTTTCTTCCAATATTTCTGATATTTTAGCCGGAACAAATTTGTTAAAATATTTGTCCAATCTGTCAAAAATCGGAGCGATATATTGCCGATAAAAAAAACTTTCAGATGAATTTCTGCTTGGCGATAATTCAGGTTGCAGTCCGATTTTTTTCATGCGGTCATATTCAGATTTTTTTATCATGTTTTGAAGTCTTTGTCGAACCTGTCCTTCATTCCTCTGCTGCAGATAAAAAACGAACAGTAAAAACAAAAAACAACAAACCGTACCCAACAGTGAAATTAAAAAAATCATTTCAAGCCCTCAACTAATTTTTAAAAATGGAATGTGGAATTTCTACGCCATTTAATTTGAATTTGTCCAAAAATTTGGGCTGCAGTCCAGTGCTTTCAAAATGTCCGACAGATCTTCCAAAATTATCAATTCGATCTTGCACATACAAAAATAAATCTTGCAAAATAATTGTGTCGCCTTCCATTCCTTGAACTTCAGAAATATAAGTGATTTTTCTGCTTCCGTCGCGGATTCTGGCTTGTTGTAAAATTAAATCTATCGCAGAAGCAATTTGACTTCTGATAGCACGGACAGGCAGTTCCATGCCCGCCATCAAAACCATCGTTTCCAGTCTGCTCAAAGCATCACGCGGAGTATTTGCATGAGCTGTAGTAAGTGAGCCGTCATGTCCTGTATTCATTGCCTGTAACATATCCAAAGCTTCTCCCGCTCTGACTTCGCCGACAATAATTCTGTCCGGACGCATACGCAGAGAATTTTTCACTAAGTCGCGAATGGTAACTGCACCTTTGCCCTCTAAATTTGCAGGACGAGCCTCCAAAGGTAAAACATGTTCCTGTTGCAATTTCAACTCAGCCGCGTCCTCAATCGTAACAATTCTTTCAGTTTCGAGAACAAAAGAACTTAACGCATTTAAAGTTGTAGTTTTTCCTGAACCTGTTCCGCCTGAAACCAAAATATTCAGTCGGGCTTTAACGCAGGCTTGTAAAAAATCTGCCATTTGTTGATTCAACGTGCCAAATTTTACTAAATCTTTCATTGTCATTGCACGTTTGGAAAATTTTCTGATTGTTATAGAGGGTCCCGCCAAAGAAAGCGGCGGAATAATTATATTTACACGCGAACCGTCTGCAAGTCGAGCATCAACAAGCGGCGAAGATTCATCAACATGACGACCGAGAGGAGCAACTATTCTTTCAATTATGCTCATCAAATGTCTTTCGTCGTGAAAATATACATTTGTGCGTTTTAATTTGCCTTCTTGTTCGATAAAAATTTTTTTCGCACCGTTCACCATAATTTCTGTAATTTTGTCATTTTGCAAAAGTGGCTCAAGCGGTCCGAGTCCCAAAAGTTCATTGCAAATGTCGTCAATCAGTTTGACCTTTTCAATGCGGCTTAAATTATAAAAATTATCCGCCATTTCGCGTGCACTGTAAACGGAAATAATATTTTTAATTTGTTCGCGGGCTGACTCTCCCTGCAACAATAAAACTTCTTCCTCCAGAGTCATTTCGTCAACAATTCTTCTGTGAATCGTCCATTTCAAATCCTGCAGGTCGTCATTATTCATTTCTTCAGATGAATGTTTTCCGCCGAATGCTGACGCTACAACTCCAGTATCGTCTTGTAAATCTTCTTTCGGCAGTTCTGAATTTGATAAATTTTTTTGTTCAGAAATTTCAGGCCGTTTAGCTTTATCCTTGTCTTGAGGCTTGCCCAGTCTTTCATACAACGAAAGTGATTTCATAGAATTCTACTCCTTATTATTCCGTTTCCTTTTTTAATTCCAACGGCATTACCATTTTAATCGGCTTTAATTTTTTCGGCGGAAAATTGTAATACGTCAAAATTCCCGGAAAATCCTCGTCGTTTCTGGTGAGTTCAATAATAATCGTGACTTTGTTGGTTATTGGTCGAGAAACTTTTAAATTTGCCGTGTACAATGTTGTAAGCTGATTTACATATTTAGAATTGTTCTGCTCAAAATCTTTGGCTATGGTTTCTCTTTGCTCCGAATTTTCTGCCAGTGAAATAGTTCTTGACACGGCACGAGCAGCATTGTTGAATTGCAGATAATCCATAAACATAATTCCGCCGTAAATCATTCCGAAACACATTGTAAAAAAGAACGGCAAAATCAAAGCAAACTCAATCATTGATTGTCCTTTTTGTTTGTACATAAAATTTTTATCCTCTAAACAAAAAGCTCCAAAATTATGAGGGGCTTAAAAAATTTTTTTACTTCATAACTTTCAGCTGATACGAATATTGACTATCTTTTGAATTATCAAAAATCCGATAACATTCATTACCAAAGCCACAACAATAGCCACTTGCCCTATTGGTTCTTCGAATAAAATCAACATCTGTTTTTGGTTGAACAGATACATAAAAATTCCGACTACAAGCGGCAGACACAAAAGAATAATCGCCGAAAATCTGCCTTGAGCGGTAAAGGCTTTAACCTCACGTTTCATTCTGATTCTTTCGAGAATGGTATCGCTGATTGTATCTAAAATCTGTGCAAGATTTCCGCCGACTTCGCGTTGAATCAACACAGCCGCCACGACAAGAGAAAAATCTTTGCTGTTTACTCTCTTGTCCATTTGTTCCAAAGCATCTTCTAAAGACACGCCCATTTTCATATCTACGGAAGTTTTTGAAAATTCCTGACGTATCGGGTCTTTCATTTCAGCCACGATAACTTCCATCGCCTGTTGAAAACTGTATCCCGCTCTTAAAGCATTCGCAAAAGTAATTAGAGAATCTCCGAGCTGCTCTGTAAAAGCCTCTTTTCTTCTGCGAATTTTCACCAAAATTACCAAAGTAATCACAATAGGAAACAAAACAGCCGCAAAAATTGCGGTCGAATGATTTATAGTCAGCATATAAAATAAAGCCCCCGTACCACATGTTGCAAAGCAAACATTCATAAAAAAATTTACTCCTGAGGTTTGTATGCCGGCTTGTTTCAATTTTAAATCCAGTTTCACAAAAAATTTTTTATCTTCAAACAACTGTGCAATTTTCTGATCAATGTTTTGAAGATTTTTTGAAACGTACGACTGAAAATTTTGTTTTGGTCTGATTTCTTTACGGTGCAGTATTCTTTGAAAAATATCTATCTTGCTGAAACTGTTAATATAATGTACCAGAATTAAAAACAAAAATGAAATTAAAACTGCCATCAGAAACGAAAAAAGAAGAATCAAATTTAATCATCTCCTGTTCTGAATAAGATCATCTGCAATTTGTTCTATTTTCCGAACCAAAACGGAATCTTTCGGCAGACCTTTTAAAAGTTTTCCTCTGTTTATGATAGAATTGATGTGATAACCGTTTGGCAAAATATCAGTGACAGGATAACCCAGTTCACGCTGAATTTTTAATCTTTCGTCATCGTTGCAGGGTTCTACTCGTGTGAAACAAGTATAAAGTTGTTTCACGCGATCTAAAGTCTGAAACATTTCTATAGCACGACGCATATGATGAATATCAGAAATTTTGTTCATCATTGTCATAACTATATTAATTTCCGCAAGATCGTACATGCCTATCGTAACAGGATTGAAACCTATCGGCAAATCTATCAAAACATATCTGAAAAGTGCACAAGCCAAATGAACAATTTCAACAAGACTTTTCACTTCAACAAGTTCGGCATATTCCGGTTTGTTGGGAGCCGCAAGCAGAGAAACATTTTCTCGAAGTTTGTAAAAATACGGATCAAAAGTCAGCGGATTGAGTAATTTTATATCCTGCGAAACTTCAATAAGTGTATGCTCAGGCTCAATGTCAAAAAAAACTGCCATATCACCAAATTGCAAATCAGCATCAATCAGAGCGACACGCTCGCCACTTTTTTCCGCAATCGTTAATGCAAGAATGGACGCAGTTGTTGTGCGACCCGCACGACCTTTTGGACTGAAAAAAGAAATTATTCTTGACGGAGAATTTTTTCCACGCAATTTGTAAAGTTCAAGAGATTTTCTTATTTCCTCCAACTTGAAAGTTTTTAAAATACAGCCTGCCGCTCCCGCTTCGATACAGGAAAGATTTTTTTCAGAATCCCAAAAATCCAGAAGTCCGATTATCATAGAATCGCGATAAAGTTCAACGAATTCTGAAATTATGTTAATGTTTTCCGCGTCCTCGACATCTATCAAAAACAAATCGGGATTAAACATTCTGCTTTGTCCGAGTGCAGCATAAGCAGTTCTGTAAACGGCTGCAATTTCAAAATCCAGAGAATTTTTTAAAGCCGGAATTATATTTTCAAAATTTCTTTGTTCACCCTCGATTAAAATAACTTGACGCACCATAAAAATACACCGTCCTAACCAAACAAAGCATCAAGAGTACGCGAAAAAAAGCCCTTTGAAGTTTGTTGTTCAATTTCTCGAACAGGCTCAATTGTATACTTATTCGTATAACGTGATGCAAGTTCCAGAAAACTTTTTGAGAGTTCGGAAGTCGGCGAGGAAAACATAAGCGGAACCCCTTCTTCTATCGACTTATTTGCTGAAATAAAATCATTTGGCAGTCTGTGATAAAAAGTTCCTCCCAAGAGTCTTTCTACGTCTTCACTTTTGATAACTTTTTGCGAACCGGCACGATTTTCTATCAAGCGAATTTTTTGTTCTTCGTATTCAAAGCGAATCAGAGCATCATAACCGACTTTAAAATTTTTCAACGCCGGCAAAAAATCTATCGTACCCACATAAGTAATAAGCGTACTTAAATCCAGCATAGCCAAATTTAACGAACTGAACATGGGATTTAAATCCAATACGATAAAATCAAAATCTTGCAAATATTTGTCTACAAATTGCATAACCGTCGCAACTTCAATTTGATACGAATCGTGAACCAACCTCGGTGCAGGCAGTATATAGAAATTAAGCTGCTTATAGGAATACCTGACCAAAAAATCTCTAATATTAAAAGTCGAAGAAAAATTTTTAAAAACTCTTTGAGCTCGTGCAATGGTTCTGTCGGAGTTCAAACGCAAATAATTCATCACGTCCCCGAATTGCAAATCCAAATCCAAAAGACAGACTTTATATCCGTCGTAAGCAAGTCCGGCGGATAAATTTATTGACGTTAAAGTTTTTCCGACTCCCGGCGTTGTACTAAAAACGCTGATTATAACATTTTTGCGTCTTGCTACCACTGCTAAAACACCTTCTGTATAAACGTCAAAACTTTTTATTTTTCAAAGGCGGTTTTATATTCTTCCTCATCTTCGGAAGAATTATTTAAATCGACTTTGTTTAAACTTCTTTTTTCTTTTTGCCCTGCCTTATAAAAATCTTTCATAGAATCTGACATCTGAGCCTGTGAAAAATCATCATCATCAACAATGTAGGGAGTTACCAAAATTATCAATTCCTGTTTGTCACTCGTTTTTGAAGTGTATTTAAAAAATTCGCCGATTATCGGAATATTTCCCAAGAACGGAAATTTACTCACAATTTTTCTTTCAGATGAATCCATCAAACCGCCAATAACCATTGCCGAGCCACTGCGAATTGTTACAACGGAATCGGCACGACGAACATCTAAAATCGGCTGACCGTCCACAGTTTCGCCACTCATATTACTGACTTCGGCATGAATTGTGGAAGTAATTCTGTCTTCGGCATCTGCTGCAGGTTTCAGCTGCAAAATAATTCCGTAATCTTTAAATTTTGTAACGGATTTTCCGTTGTCGTCGTAAGTCGTATAAGGAATTTCGCCTCCGACTTGAATAACAGCTTCTTCCCCGCTCATTGTCGTGATACTCGGACGCGAAAGAATTTTTGCTTTGTCTTTGGTGACAAGTGCATTCAACCTCACACCGATTGAAGAATACTGCCAACTTCCTCGACGAAAAGAACTTGTACTCCCCTGAGAACCTGTTATCGTAAAAATTCCCGGAGCATTTAAAGGATCAGTTCCGTACAAAATTCCGATATTTTTTCTGTCTTGAGGACGAATGGCTATAACTTGTGCTTCAAATCGAATTTGTGTAGGGCTTACCATATGCAACAAATCAATAACTTCTCCGTCGCTTTGAATTTTGTTTCCGCCGATTAAATTTCCCGCAGTAGTATCTTTGTCAGATTCCTGAGTTTGCATAGCCATATCAATGCCGCTTCCGATACTCAAACTGCTCTCGCTTCCGCCTCCAACATAAAGTCTTGCAGTTTGTACCGCATGATTTCTTTCATATTGATTGCGAACACTGCCGGTCAACAAAACTCTGTTACCGACTTTCTTAACGCGAACGTCAGGCAGTCCGATTGATTCTTGAATAAACTGAGCCAGTCCCTTGTCTTCCGGTGAAACATTTATTTTATATTCGTGCATAACATTCGGCACAGTCCAAACAAACAAACTTGTTGAACCGGGTTCATGAGTGACAATCAAAAATTCATTCGGAGAATTTTTAATTTGAACAACCGTTGCAACATCGGGATTTCCTACCGCTATTCGCGTAATTTTCCCTTCAAGTTTCATATACTTGGAAGTCTTTTGGTCTATGTTCAAAATTTCGACTTCACTTTGATAAGCAAATGCAACATTGCCGGATAAAAGTGTCGTCAAAAAACATGTGCTTATAAAAAAATTACTAATTTTGTACAATTTTATCGCCCTGAATAATTTCCATTTTATTCTCTTCATAAAAAACGTCATTTTTTTGCTGCGGTGTATTTAGTGCGGGTCGAGCCGAAGGAATCGGCGGCAACTCAGTTATTTGCGGCGGAGGAGTTACTTGTTGTTGAATTTGTTTAGGTTGAGGTTCCTTTGCATTAACCGATTTGATTGTATAGCCCTCTTCGTCAGAAAATTTTTCTGTCGGGTGGAGAGGTTGAAGCGTTAAATAAATTTCTCCCAACTTTGACGCAGAAATCAATTTTAAAATTTCGTTTGGTCTTAATGCCACTGTTGCTATAGAAGGATTTACCGTCGGCGAAGTTGTTATTTCTCCGCCCTCTTCTGTTGGTGAATCGCTGCTCCGTTCCATATTCTGATTTATACTCAACAAGAGAACATTTTGCAGAAGAACACGTGCCGTTGCCTTTCGATTTTCATCATTTTCAACGAGCAACAAATCAACTTTATCGCCCGGCTTTGCAAAACCGTCAACTCCGGTAATATCGCTGACGCTGATTGAAACAGCCCTGCAATTAGGGCGTGTTGGTAAAGTGCCGAAAATAAAAACATAAGCAATTTTTTTCTGATAAAATGTGTTTGTTAAAAATTCATCGGAAAGGAAATTGCTTATGTCGAACACATTTTATCAAGGACGTTATTCGGTTTCAAATA
>JAFZMV010000019.1 GCA_017553205.1 Selenomonadaceae bacterium
AATATTTCGCATTTTTTGATAGATAACATTCCAAAGTTGCAAAATCTGACAAACAAATTTTAAAAAATGTCATGGTCTAAGTTATTTTCCTCACAAATTTTTCAGATTCGAGGAGAAAAAAATTTTATGAAACGCCCGTGTTTAGACGGGAGATGAACATTTTGAAAAAAATAAAACACAAGCCGAAAAAATTAAAAATTTCCGCGTGTTACATTGTGAAAAATAATGCGGACGAGTTAAAAATTTCCATTGAAAGTTTAAAACATGCCGCAGATGAAATTATTGTTGTTGATACGGGTTCAACTGATAAAACTGTTGAAGTTGCTGAAAGTTTAGGGGCAAAAGTTTTTTTCAGAGAATGGGACGACGATTTTTCTGCACCGAGAAATTTGGCGATTTCAAAAGCGTCGGGCGATTGGATTATTTTTCTTGATTCTGATGAATATTTTACGGACGAAACCAAAAAAAATATCCGTCCCATTATTGAACGGCTTGAAGAAGTCAAAAAAACCGGGCTTTTAGTTCATCGTCTTAATACTGATAAAAATTCTGACAACAAAATTATAAATTCTGATTACTCCATGAGAATTTTAAAAAATCAGTCTGGACTTCATTATATCGGAAAAATTCATGAACAACCTGAAGTCGGCGGAAAAGATTTAATAAACGTAACCATTGCACCGCCAAATATTTTGACGCTTTATCATACAGGTTATTCGGGAGCATTGAGCAAGTCTAAGGCAGAAAGAAATTTAAAACTTCTGCTTGAAGAACTTGCGGAAACAAATAATCCTCAAAGAGTTTACGGCTATATTGCAGAATGTTATGACGGGCTGGAAGATTATGTAAACGCAGAAAAATTTGCAAGACTGGACATAGAAACGGGCGGCACGAAAAAATTATTTTCAACAGGTTCGTATAGAATTATTTTAAATATTTTGTCGAAAGATATTTCAAGAATCGACGACCGCGAAAAATTTGCCGAACTTGCAATAAAAGATTTTCCTGCCTTGCCTGAATTTACTGCAGAGCTTGCGGAATGTTTCGCCGTGAAAAAAGATTTTCAAAAAGCTGTCGAAACAATGAAATCCGCCATAGAAAAATTCAGAAACTACAAAGAAATTGAACCGACTGTTTTTAACGAGGACATTGTAAATTTTGCGGAAAAAAGATTGAAAATTTGGAAAGAAAAAATTTTGTTGTGAAGGAAGAAAAATTTTTTTGTAGAAAAGTTTTCCGCAGGTTATCAAAAAATTTTTTTAAGGGAGGCAAGTTTTAATGACAGATTTGTATCACAGCACGCCTGAAGCTAAAGCAGTTCAGTCGTCAAAATGGTATCCCGTTTATCACGTTGCACCGCCTATCGGTTGGCTCAATGACCCCAATGGTTTCAGCTATTACAAAGGTGAGTACCACATTTTTTATCAGCATCACCCTTATTCCGTGAACTGGGGACCCATGCACTGGGGACACGCCACAAGTAAAGATTTGTTCCACTGGACTCATCAACCTATCGCCATCGCACCCGGAGCATTTACCGAAGGAAAAGAATGGTACGATTGGGACGGCTGTTTCAGCGGTTGCGGTTATGAGTTTGACGGAAAACTCTGGCTCATGTACACTTCGCAACGTTTTAACGGCGAAAGCGGAACTAATGCTTCTGCGAATCCTTCCGGCTATAATCCTTCAGGAAGTGCCGGCGGCGGAAACGTTACCGAGCGTCAGTGCTTTGCTTATTCGGAGGACGGAATTCACTTCACGAAGTACGAAAAAAATCCCGTCATCGATATTCCGAACGGTCACCCGATTATTGCCAATATCGACTTCAGAGATCCGAAAATTTGGGATCATGACGGAAAATATTATTGTGCAATCGGAAACAGAATTCATGATCGCTCTCGCACACAAATTGTTTTGTTTGAGTCTGAAAACTTCTTCGACTGGAAATTTAAATCCGTTGCCGCTATTTCTAAACCTGATTATTCTGAAGGTACAATGTGGGAATGTCCGGGCTTTGCACATTTCGGCGACAAATATGTTATGATTATTTCCCCGCAACATGTTCCGCCTCAAGGTCGTTTGTTCCACAACATTCATCAAGCAGGTTACATGGTCGGCACTCTTGATTATGAAACGGGCGTTTTTGATCATGGCGAATTCTTTACTTTCGATTACGGTTTCGACTTCTACGCAACAACAATGATGAAAGATCCGAATGGCCGTTATCTTATTATCGGCTGGATGGCTGCATGGCAGAGTCCTTTTGCAGAACAGGAAGACGGCTGGGCAACTATCTTGACAATTCCGCGTGAACTCAAAATGCGTGAAGACGGCAGAGTTATCACCGTACCGCCTGCAGAATATGAAAGCATGAGAGGCGAAGGAGTTCATTATAAAGATCTTATTCTTGACAAAGCAACGAAACTTGACGGAGTCAAAGGAAATGTCGGCGAACTTCTTGTTGAAATTGACACGAAAAAATCCAAAAAATTTGCAATCGAACTTTGCACAGACGGCGAAGAAAAAACTGTTCTCAGCTATGACGAAGATACGCATGTTATGGCACTCAACAGAGATAATACAAGAGCAGGCGGAAAAGGTGTCCGCGAAGCGGATATCACTCCGTTTGACATTCTGAAACTCAGAATTTTCCTTGATAAGTCCTCTATTGAAATTTTCGTAAACGACGGAGAATATGTTTTCTCTACTCGCGTTTATCCCGGACCGGAATCAAATAATATTGTTTTCGTCCCGCAAACTGAAACTTTGGAAATTAAATCTGTAGACTTCTATAAGTTCTAAGAAAAAATTTTCAGCAAAAAAATCGGTCGTCAAAAAATTTTGGCGGCTGATTTTTTTTCAAGGGGGTTTTTTTATTGAAACCGATAAAATTAAAAATGCAGGCGTTCGGATCTTATGCAAAACTTGTCGAATTGGATTTTGAAAAAGGATTAAACGGACAAAAATTTTTTCTGATAAATGGTGCGACCGGTTCAGGAAAAACCACAATTCTCGACGCAATTTGTTATGCACTTTATGATAAAAGTTCGGGAAGTGAAAAAGCCGTTGAAAATCTGCGTTCGGAGTTGGTGCCTTTCGACATCAAAACCGAAGTTGAATTTACTTTTGCACTCGGAGAAAAAATTTATAAAATCCGCAGAAATCCCGCACAAGTTATGCCAAAAGGAACTGCCGACATAAAAAAATCCGCTGAACTTTATATTGACGGAGAACTTGCAAGTTGTAATTCTCAGGAAGTTGACGAAATTATAAAAAATCGTATGGGTTTTAATGTTGAACAATTTCGGCAGGTTGTCATGCTTCCGCAGGGAAAATTCAGGGATTTTTTGACGGCAAATTCTGATAAAAAAATGGGAATTTTAAATTTAATTTTTAATTCCGCTCTTTATGAAAGAATCGAAAAAGGCTTGAAGGAAAAAGCTGACGCGGCAAAAATCCAAAAAGAAAATTTGGTAAATCAAAAGCAGAATTTTTTTGAGCAGGTAAGAAATATTTCCAAAGTTGACGGAGATATAAATTTATCCGAACTGATTGAAAAATTTTCTGCGGAGTTTGCGGACTCGAAAAATAAATTGGAAGAATTAAAAATTCAAGCCGAAAAAGCTCAAAATAATTTCAGTGCAGGAAAAATTTTAGACGAACAGTTTAAAAATTTTGAAACAGCTGAAAAAAATTTTGTCGCGGCTGAAAAAGAACTTGAAAAAATTTCTTCCGACTTTGAAAAATCTAAAATCGAATACGAAAAAAGAGAAAATGAAAACTCACTCCGCAACGAACTAAACGAAAAAATCTCCGAGTTGAAAAAAATTCAAAAATCTTTTGCCGAATATCAAAATAAAAAATCAGCTCTCGAAAAAGCCGAAACCGAAGAAAAATCTGCAAAAGAAAAAATTCAGACTCTTGAAGCCACACAAAAAAAATGTCAGGAACGTCTTGAAGAATTGAGGAAAAATATTGATTCTTTGAACGGTGCGGAAGTGAAATTTAAAGTCGCCGAAAATGATTTGAAAAAATCTTGCAACAAGCAGGACAACATTAACGAACTTAAACGACTGGAAAAAGAGTTGGGAAATTCTCAAAAACGTTTGTCAGTTGCAGAAAAAAATTATGATGACGCGTTGAAAGAATTGAATCGGCTGAAACTTTTGCAAAAAATGTGTACGGCGGCATCTCTTGCAAAAAATCTTCAGGACGGTGAGTCCTGTCCTGTTTGCGGTTCGACTTCTCACCCGAATCTTGCGGTAACTGATGAAATTATTCCGACTGATGAAGAAATTCAGCAGAGTGAAAAATTTTTAGACAAAAAAAATATTGAAAAAAATTCTGCGGTGAACGGGATTGCAACGATAAAAGGCAAAATTGCAATTCAAACTGCCATAATAAAAAAACTTTCTGATGTTTTGGATTTAGACGAGGCTCAAAAAATTTTTGACGTGGCAAAAGAAAATTTCGACAAGCTGACCAAAGATAAAAAAAATTTGCAGAGCGGAGAAAGTTTCACCGAAACAAAGCGTCTTGAGTTGGAGAAGGCACAGCAAATTTTTCAAAATGCCGTAAAAAATTCTGCGAATCTTCGCGGAGTCGTCGAAACGTTGAAAGAAAATATTCCCGCCGAATATGTTGACAATCCGAAGAAAATTTCCGACGATTTAAATAAAAATATTGAAGAAAAAAATATTTTGGACGCGGCATGGGAAAAGGCTCAAAAAAATTTTCAAAAACTGAGTAATTTGAAATCAAATCAGGAAGGAAAAATTAAATCTGCCGAAACTGCTAAGAATGACGCGGCTGAAAAAATTTCCGGAAAAGTTAAGCCGAATATTTTTGAGTTGAAAAAATCTGCTGATGATGCGGGAAATTTTTATACTGACGGAGTGAAAAAGACTTCCGATTTTGAAAATAAATTAAAACGTCTGCAAGAAATTTCTTCAGGTCTTGAAAATGTTGAAAAACTTTTGAAAACAGCGGAGAAAAATTTTCAAATTTGGTCACGGCTGTCAGATACTGCAAATGCAAAAAATTCTGCAAAAATGAGTTTTCAAACTTATTATTTAAATGCAATGTTTCAGGACGTTATCCGCGAAGCAAATGAACGGCTGGAAAAAATGAGTGTCGGGCGTTATCAATTCAAAAATATGGAAGGTGCGAAAAAACACGCAAAAAAAGCCGGTCTGGATTTGGAAATTTTGGACGCATACACAGGAAAATCCCGTCCTGTCGAAACACTTTCCGGTGGAGAATCTTTTTTGGCGGCGTTGTCTTTGGCTTTAGGTTTGGCGGCGGTCGTGAAAAATTCTGCGGGCGGAATAAATCTTGACACAATTTTTATTGATGAGGGTTTCGGCTCTCTTGACAGTGAAACTTTGGATTTTGCGATGAGTGCTTTAACCGATTTGCAAAATGACAGCGGACGACTTATCGGAATTATTTCCCACGTCGAAGAACTTAAACAGAGAATTCCTGCACGCCTTGATGTCATAAAAAATAAATCTGGCAGTACCGCAAAATTTATTTAAATTTGTAGTCTTTGTGCTTTCATTATACTCCGTTTCATTACGGAGCATTTTTATTTTCTCAGCAAATAACAACAAATTTTTTGAGAAAAATTTTCCTGCAAATTGACAATCCATTTCGCACAATATAAAATTTTGTTCAATTTATGAAAGGAATGATTTTTATCAAAAAGAGTACCGCCAAAAAAATTGATGAGCTTGTTACGCGTTATCCGGAATTGGAAATTTGCCGCGAAGATTTAATTACGGCTGTAGAAAAAATTTGCGAATGTTTTCGCGGCGGAAATAAATTGATAACCTGCGGAAATGGAGGAAGTGCGGCTGATGCTCAGCATATTGTCGGAGAACTTATGAAAGGTTTTCTGATGAAAAGAAAAATTGAAAAATTTAACGCGGAATTTGTGAAACGTGCAGAAGAACTTTTTCCGAGTGACGTAAATTATTTTAAAGCAAATTTACAATGTGCTTTGCCTGCAGTTTCTCTTGTCGGTGAAACGGCTTTGACAACTGCTTATTCAAACGATAACGCACCTGATTTGGCTTTTGCACAGCAGGTTTTGGGAATAGGAAAGCAGGGCGACGTTTTACTTGCAATTTCTACTTCGGGAAAATCTGAAAATGTTATTTATGCCGCTGAAGTTGCAAAAGTCATGGGAATAACTTCAATCGCAATGACAGGACGACACGGCGGAAGATTGAAACATATTTCAGATTTTGCAGTTTGTGTTCCCGCTGATTCTTCGTACACTGTACAGGAATTTCATTTGCCGATTTATCACATGATTTGTCTTGCGGCTGAAAATGAATTTTTCGGCTGAAAATTTTTTTGCTGTTGAGAGGAGGAAAAAAATTTTATGAGAGAACTTTTTGAACCGAAAGATTTACGCAAAAAACTGTCGGAAAATAATTACAAAATGACTCCGCAGAGAAAAGGAATTTTGCAGGTTTTTGTGGATTATCCCGAAGAACATTTGAGTGCAGAAGAAGTTCATGAAATTTTGCAGAAAGAAGATTTTGATTTCGGATTGGCAACGGTTTACAGAAATGTTGAACTTTTGAACGAGCTGGGAATTTTGGCAAAAGTTGATTTTGGGGACGGTTGCACACGCTACGAACTCAGCACGACAGATCCCGAAGTTCACGATCATCATCATTTAATTTGCATGAACTGCAAAAAAGTTATTGAGTTTGAGGAAGATTTACTTGAAGGGTTGGAAAGTTTTATTGAAGAAAAATCAGGTTTTAAAATCGTGAATCACGAAGTAAAATTTTTCGGCTATTGTTCCAAATGTAAAAATAAAATTTGATTGGAGGAATTTAAAATGGGTTTGATTCAAGCGGCATTGAGTGCGGCAGGTGGAGTTCTCGGAGATCAGTGGAAGGAATTTTTTTATTGTGACAGTTTAAGCCCTGAAGTTTTGGTCGCGAAAGGTCACAGACGTACAGGTCGCGGAAGTTCCAACAAGGGCGACGACAATATTATTACTCAAGGTTCAGTCATTTCCGTAAATAACGGACAGTGCATGGTTATTGTAGAGCAGGGAAAAGTTGTAGATTTTTGTTCGGAGCCGGGCGAATACACTTATGACAGAAACACAGAGCCTTCTCTTTTTACAGCGAAAGGAACTTTGGCGGAAAATATTCAAGAAATTTTCTTTCAAATCGGCAAGCGTTTTACTTTCGGAGGAGATACCGGAAAAGATCAACGCATTTATTATTTTAACGTCAAAGAAATTACCGGCAACAAATACGGAACTCCCAGCCCGATTCCTTTCCGTGTAGTCGATAATAATATTGGTCTTGATGTAGATATTTCAATAAAATGTTTCGGTTCGTACAGTTATAAAATTGTCAATCCGATTTTGTTTTATACAAATGTTTGCGGAAATGTTTCAGACGTTTATAACCGTTCGGAAATTGATGCACAACTTAAAACCGAATTGATGACGGCTCTTCAGCCCGCCTTTGCAAAAATTTCTGAAATGGGTATTCGTTACAGTTCACTGCCCGCACATACTCAAGAAATTGCCGACGCATTAAATGAAGTTCTCAGCAAAAAATGGGGAGAACTTCGCGGACTTCAAGTTGTTTCTTTCGGCGTTTCAAATGTCAGTGCCAACGAAGAAGATGCGGCAATGATTAAAGAAATGCAACGTAACGGAGCTTTAAGAAATCCTGCAATGGCGGCGGCTCATTTGACGGGAGCTCAGGCAAGTGCCATGCAGGCGGCGGCAAATAATTCTGCGGGAGCAATGACTGGATTTATGGGAATGAACATGGCGGCTCAAGCAGGCGGAGCAAATGCCGCAAATCTTTTTGGAATTGCTCAACAACAACAGCAGGCTTGGATGGAACAGCAGAATCAATCAAAACCGAAAGCCGACGATTGGAAATGTTCAAGTTGCGGACATGAAGGCAACAAAGGAAAATTCTGTGCTGAATGTGGAAGTCCGAAACCTGTTTCAAATGAGTGGACATGTTCATGCGGAGCAGTCAATAAAGGAAAATTCTGTGCTGAATGTGGAAAACCGAAACCCGTTTCTGATGAGTGGACATGTTCATGCGGAGCGGTAAACAAAGGAAGATTCTGTGCGGAGTGCGGAAAGCCGAAAAGCTGAGGAGCAAAATAATTTATGAATGACGACATTTTTTATGTCAATCTGAGAGATATTTCTGATTGTATTGTCAAATTGCGTGATTGTTTTACTGCTGGCTATACTTTGCCGCAATTTTGCATTGATAATGATATAAAAAAGCCTTTAATTGTCGGTGTAAACAAATCGCAAATAGCTTTTATGTGGGAATTACATGTGCAATTCGTATGTGATATGCGGATCAATCCTCAGTTTGCTTTGTTTGAGGGAAAATCAGAAAAAGTGTATACGCACAATAATGGGATCGTAGAAGGTCTGAGTTTAAAAAATCTCTCGGAAATTATAGAAGACAGTTTTGATAAAGTTTTATTCTTGAATACAAGCAGATTTAATCCGCCAATAAATAATGCAATTTATCTTGATGAATTGGTAAAATCTTTTTTTGTGCGAGCGTATGTAGAAATTCCATTACTTAACTTTATGCAGTATTATTCTGGTGTAAAATTGATTTTGATGAATTTTCCGAGTCCTGTCGATTATGAAGGTGGTGTGGAATTTAACAAACAATTGGACAATATTGTTGTTCTCAGAAAAAAACTTGCCGAGAGTAAAAACAATAACGTTAAAACTGCTTTTGATAAATTTGGATACACAAATAAAGAAGTCTCGGAAATAGTCGGTGATTGGAGATCTGTAATAAATTCGGACGGCTCTGTCTCTTTAGAAGTTAATGACAATGAATTTGTAAATATAGAAAATGGACGACGTGTGGTCGCATATCAGCCTGAAAAATATAAAAATAAAATTTATTTTATTGGAGCTTCACATCATTTGGGTATGGGTACACCTTATGATAAAACGATTGAAAGTTATTTACAAAAAAATGTTGAATGAGAATAATTTTCCCTATCGTGTAGAAAATGAGTCACAGTTTTTTTGGAGAAGATTTCAACATATTTTTTACAATTTGAATCGCATACATCCTAAAAAGGGCGATATAATTTTTGCTTGGATAAATAATTTGCGTACAAAAAATATTCCATTTTTTGATGTAAGTCGAGCATTTGATCCCCCTCATAATTTTAGAGAAATTTTTGCCTCTGGAGGTCATGTTAATGAAATTGGTTATAGAATTGTTGCTGAAAAATTTTTCAATTTTCTAACTCAAAATAATTTCTTCCACGATGTCGAGTTTAAATACCCTGCCCCACCTCCACCCTTCCACAGGTACGGTATACCAACGGAAAATTCAATATCCCCCTCCACTTTTTCACAAAACAAAGAATTGGAAGAATACAAGAAAAAGTTGCGTGAAAAAAGATTGTCGGTTGGTGCGATAGTCATGAACTGCAATCCTTTCACTTTGGGGCATGAATATTTGATTGAGTATGCATCGAAGAAAGTTAAGAAACTTTTTATTTTTGTCGTCGAAGAAGATAAAAGCGAATTTAAATTTGCCGACAGATTCAAACTTGTTCAGGCGGGAGTTAAAAAATTTTCCAATGTGGAAGTTTTGCCTAGCGGAAAATTTATAATTTCTCAGAAAACTTTTTAGGGATATTTCAACAAAGAAAATTTGCAAGATGTTGCCGTTGATTCTTCGGAGGACGTTGAAATTTTTGCAATAGAAATTGCTCCAAGTTTGGGAATTACAGTTCGTTTTGTCGGAGAAGAACCTGAAGACACTGTTACTCGTCAATACAATGACAACATGAGAAGAATTTTGCCACAATACAATATTGATTTTTGCGAAATTCCTCGTCGAGAGATTAACGGAGAAATTATCAGTGCAAAAAAAGTCCGTGAGGCTTTACACAAAAAAGATTTTGACACCATTAAAAAACTTGTTCCGGAAACTACTTTGAAATTTTTACGAGATAATTTTTCGGGAAAAAATAATTAAAAACGTGAAATAAGAGGGAAATTTTTTTGCAAACTTTAATTTCTCATTCCTAAATCCTAATTCCACATTGAAAAGGGGGTTGTTTTAATGGCTGATACTTCAGTCAGTTATAAATGTCCGAACTGCGGTGCTCCGCTTACTTTTATTCCGGGCAAAAAAACTGTAACCTGCGAATATTGCGGGACGGAATTTGAAACAAATACTATTGAAGAAATGTTTCAGGCAAAACTTGAACTTGCCGCAAAAGCTGAAGAAGCTCAACAAGCAAAATGGGATACTGAAAACGCGGGCGATGAATGGACGGCTGACGAAACTTCAAGTCTGCATGCTTTTACTTGTTCAAGTTGCGGGGCTGAACTTGTCTGCGACGAAAACACTATGGCGACCGAATGTGTTTACTGCGGAAATCCTACAATGATGCCTAAAAGATTTGACGGAAATTTAAAACCCGATTTAATTATCCCGTTCAAAAAAAATAAACAGGACGCAGTTAATGCACTTAAAGAATTTTACAAGGGACATTATCTTTTGCCGAGTAATTTCACAGCAAATAACCGAGTCGAGGCAATTCAGCCGATGTATGTTCCGTTCTGGCTTTTTGATTCGACTGTTGACGCTCATGCAGAATTTAAAGCCGAAAAAATTCACCGTCACGAAACTGCAAGCGAAGTTATCACCGAAACTCAAGTTTATCGTTGTCAGCGTTCGGGAAAAATGAGTTTTGAAAAAATTCCTGCGGACGGTTCAAAAAAAATGGACGATGCTTACATGGAAAGTATCGAGCCTTTTAATTATTCGGAGCTTGTTCCATTTCAGACGGCTTATTTGACAGGTTATCTTGCCGATAAATATGATGTTGCTGCTGAAGAATGTGCTGCCCGTGCAGATAAACGAGTTGAAAATACTGCCATTGAAGTTTTGCAAAATTCTGTGCAAAATTTTGACACCTGCACTCTGGAAAATTCCGCAGTCATAAAAAACGGCGGGAAAGTTCTTTATGCAATGGTTCCCGTTTGGATTTTAACGACGCGTTATAATGATATTCCGTATACTTTCATGATGAACGGGCAGACGGGGAAAGTTGTCGGCTCTCTTCCATATGACAAGACGAAGGCTTTTTTATATCCCGCGTTTTGTACTCTGGTTTTGATTCCGATTTGTTATTTTATCGTGAAAATTTTTTTTGCATGAGGAGGGCGAATTATGACTAAAAAAATTTTTCTTCTCATGATGGTTTTTGTTTTGAGTGTCAGCACAGTTTTTGCCGCCGCAAAACCAAATACAAACGCTGAAGAAAATTTAAACGGCTCTGTTGTCGATACAGCAAAAATTTTGTCGGCGAATCAAATTCAAACTTTAACCGCAAAAATTCAGCAACTCGAACAAAAACACAAAATAAAAATCGGAATAAATTTTTTGAAAAGTATCGGCGGACAAAATATTGATACTGTTGCAAATGAAAGATTGAGAAAATATTTCGGCAACGGTCAAAACGGCGGAATAATTTTAGTCGTTGACATGCAGGAAAGAAATTGGAATATCGCTCTTGACGCAAAATTAAATCAAAGAATTTTGAGTTACAGCGATGTTGCTTATAAGCATGATGATTTTTATGACAAACTTCACAACAATGACTTTTTCGGAGCGGCAAATGCTTATCTTGATACAGTCGATGAACTTTTAAATTATTACGAAACAAACGGCGAACCTTATGACTCTTTTAATGAATTTAATCCGCTGGCTTTGGGTATCGGAGTTTTAATCGCCATTGTTATTGGTTTTGGTATTCGTTCATGGCTTATCGGCTCAATGAGCAACGTTAAATTTGCAAGTGAGGCATTAGATTATCTTAAGCGGGAAAATGTCAAAATTACTGAAAACCGTGATACTTATCTTTTCACAAATGTTTCTCGCCGTCCAAAGTCGAAAGGCTCAAACGGTTCAGGCGGAAGAGGTTCCGGCGGAGGTTCTTCAGGTGGCGGAAGTTTTTAAAAAATGAAAATCTATACTTTAATCGAAAATACAAATTTAAAAAATTCTGTGCTTGAGTCTGAACACGGAATTTCTTTTTTCGTAGAAACAAAAAATTTTAATTTTATTTTTGACTGCGGACAAACCGGACTGGCTTGGAAAAATGCGACGAAATTAAATTTGGATTTGTCGAAAATAAATTTTGTCGTGCTGAGTCATTCACATTATGATCATGCGGGCGGTTTTCCTTCGCTCTTGAAATACTCTGCACCAAAAATTATTTACACGGGAAAAGATTTTTGGAAAGAAAAATTTTCTCGCACTGATGACGGCTATAAATATCGCGGTGCAGGTTTTACTTTCGAGGATTTGAAAAATTGGGGAATTACTCAAAAAATTTGCGAAGATTTTTTAAAGATTGATGAAAATATTTTTCTTGTAGGAAATTTTAAGCGGCGTTATAATTTTGAAACCATACCAAAAAAATATTTGAGAGTCGAAAACAAAAAACTTTGTCAAGATAATTTTGATGACGAAATTTGTCTGGCTTTAAAAAATTCTGATGAAATTGTTTTAATTGTCGGCTGTTCTCATGTCGGAATTTTAAATATTGTTTCGACTGTTCACGAGCGTTTGAAGTTACCGATAAAATTTTTAATCGGCGGTGTTCATTTGTTAAATGCCGACGATGAGAGAATTGAAAAAACTTTAAACGAATTAAAAAATTTTGGCGTAGAAAAATTTGCTCTTTGTCATTGTTCCGGAGAAAAAATCTGTAAAAAAATTAACTCTGAAATTTTGACAACGGGTAGTATTGTTGTAAAAGATGTTCCGCCTTATGCGATAGTCGGCGGCAATCCTGCGAAAATTATCAAATACAGATTTTCCGAAAAAAATTATTGAATCTCTTTTAAAAATAAAGTGGTGGGACTGGGACATTGATAAAATTCATGACAACTTCAAATATTTTAATCGCGTTGAGGAATTTGTTGAAATTCATGACAAAGGAGTTTGATTTATGGCAATCAAGGCGTTAATTTTTGGAACAGATGATTTATTTCCGATTTTGAAACCTTTTTATGATGCTGAAGTGCAAAAAGGAAATTTGGAAATTGTCGGACAGGCAGTTTTTGAAAATAATCAGATAAAAATTTACAATAATATCCAGGGGGGGATAGGATAAATTTTGACATCGCAATTATCTCCAGTCAGAATAATTTTTATGACAGAATGAAATTTTTGGAATCGCAGGGGATACCGAGAAAAAATATTATCGACGGAAGAGTTTTTCAAGTTCCAAATTTGGATTTTCCGAGATTACTGCTTGAAGGTGTAGCCTATGGTACTTGGAGTAATCGTGCGGAGTCTTACACAATTTATCCTCAAGTACTTACATCAAGTTCTAATACTTTTAGAATGATATTCGGCAAAAAAAGTTATATTTCTCACAGTACTTCATGCGAGGGGGTTGGGATAGTAAACGTACGGAATTTTTCCTGCCTGTCTTGGAATCTGACTTTTGAAATGGGTCTTAATAACGGTCATCATTATGATAAAATCACTTCATATGAAATGGCACTTTTAGATTGGACGTTACCTGAAGGTTTTTTTCAGTATAAAGCACTATCTAATAAAATATCTCAAACAAATATAGGCAATGACGTTTGGGTTGGTCGAGGATGTATTTTAAAAAGTACACATCCCGAAAAACCTTTGACAATCGGAGACGGGGCAGTTATTGCGTCTGACAGTGTTGTTGTAAAAGATGTTCCGCCGTATGCGATAGTCGGCGGCAATCCCGCGAAAATTATCAAATACAGATTTTCCGAAAAAATTATTGAATCTCTTTTAAAAATAAAGTGGTGGGACTGGGATATTGATAAAATTCATGACAACTTCAAATATTTTAATCGCGTTGAGGAATTTGTTGAAATTCATGACAAAGGAGTTTGATTTATGGCTGAAAATAAAATTCTGCTTAAGACCGAAGATGTTTCTGAAGTTTTCGGCGGATTGAAAGCGGTTGCAGATTTTAATTTTTACATAGAGAAAGGCGAACTCGTCGGACTTATCGGACCGAATGGAGCAGGCAAGACGACTATTTTTAATTTGATAACGGGGGTTTATGTTCCGACAACAGGAGAAATTTTATTAAACGGAAATTCTATTGTAGGTTTAAAACCTTACGAAATTACAAAGAGAGGAATTGCTCGCACTTTTCAAAATATTCGTCTGTTCAGTGAATTAAGTGTTCTCGACAATGTAAAAATTGCTTACCATTGTCATTTGAAATACGGCTTGATTGAATCTGTTTTCAGAATGGGCAGATATTTCGGAGAAGAAAAACAAATTGAAGAGGACAGTTTAAAACTGCTGAAAATTTTCAAATTGGAAGAGCATGCTCATGAAGTTGCAAAAAATCTTCCGTACGGTGCTCAAAGACGTTTGGAAATTGCCAGAGCACTTGCCGCAAAACCGAAATTATTATTGCTTGATGAACCGGCGGCGGGAATGAATCCCCAAGAAACTCATGAACTTATGGAAATGATTCGCTGGATTAGAAAACAATTCGGCTTGACAGTTTTATTGATTGAACATGATATGAGTTTAGTTATGGGAATTTGTGAAAGAATTTATGTTCTTGAATATGGAATGATTATTGCGGAAGGAACTCCGAAAGAAATTCAAAACGATCCCGAAGTTATTCGTGCATATCTTGGTGACGAAACTGTTAATTAAAAATTTTTGAAAGGATTTTTTTTTATGACTAAAGAAGAAGAAAAAATTTGGGAAAGTGAACTTTCTGCAAAAGTTGAACTGAATCAAGACGGAATTTATTATATTTCCGGAGAATCTGTGAAAATGGAAACTGCCACCGTTTCAGAAGTTAAAGATTATAAAAAAGTTTCTGTCGGTTCTGCGGAAGATAATTTTTACACAGTCAATCCAAAAATTAAGCAGAATATTATTTACAGCGGAGATTCTTGGACTATTGAAGGCATCAGCGATTATGATACCGTAACTGCAGACAACGGAAAATCTGACGACGTTATTTTTGGAGAAGGAGTACGCAATTTAATAAATTCAGGTGCGGGAAATGATTCAATAAATATTTCAGGTAATCGCAATACAATTTTTTCAGGTGACGGCGACGACACTATTGAAAATATTTCTTCGCGTAACTATATTGACGGAGGCGACGGAGATAACTTTTTTTATTTTGGAAGCGGAACAAAAAATACTGTTATCGGCGGTTCAGGTTCGGATACTTTCAGCGTCAACAACGACACGAAAAACACACTGACTATAAAAAATTTGGATTATGACGACGTAATAATTTTGAGTTCTCCCGTTGATGAAATTGAAGTTGACGAAGAAAATAACAGTATGACGGCAGGAGATTTGACAATTATTTTTCCGAATACCGAATACGATTTAATTAACAGTTTCCAACTTTCTGACGGAAATATTTTAACTTCGGATTATGAAAGATATATCGGAAAAGTTTTTGAAAATGATACTCCCGATAAAATTATCAGAGCAACCAAAAAAGATGACACAATAACAAATACTGCCGATAATGTTACTATCGACGCAAAAGACGGTTACGACAAAATTATTAACAGCGGAGATAACGTTTCAATATTCGGCGGACAGGGCAAGGATACTATAGAAAATTCAGGCGATAATGTAATTATCATTGCTGACACCGGCAAGGACGTTATAAAAAATTCAGGAAGTAATGTGAGTATCGACGGCGGAAAAGGCAAAAATCAAATCAGCCTTTCTGCAGACTCGGAAAATAATTTGATTTATTTCAGCGGAAAAAATACTGTCGAAGGTTTTAAAACAGGTTTTGATAACGGAGCAGACAAAATTTATATCAGCGGAAATTCTCCCGCAGTTGATTTTAAAGACGACGGCTTGACTTTTTACACTGACGGCGAAGACGAGAACGAAAAATCTTTGACGTTGAAAGATGTCCACAATACGTCGAAAGTTATTTTGTCTTATGAGAACGGCGACGAAAACCGCGAAGTATTTATCGCTGACGACGATATTTATAAAGTTGTTGACGGAGAGGCAAAATATTATGTCGGAGCAAGTGCCGGGAAAAATCATGGAATAAGTTTTGAAGGTATTGCGGAAAGTATCGACGTGACTTTAAACACCAGTTATTCTGCGGATACAGATTTTTGGATAAATAATGTTCATTCGATTGTCGGCGGAGATTATGAAACAAAAATTACGGGTTCTGCGGAGAACGATACAATTATCGGCGGTACAGGTAAAAATACTTTGAACGGCGGAGCAGGCGACGATATTTTAATCGGAAACGGCACTACCGAATACTATTACACTTCAGGAAACGGACAAGACACAATTCAAAATTTCAGTTCAAGCAGAGATAAACTTTTTGTCAGCGGAAAAATCAAAAATTATAAATTGCATGGCAGTAATGTTGTCATAAACATGAATGACGGCTCAAGCGGAATTACTCTGAAAAAAATGGCAGGGAACAGTTTCAAAATTTCTGTCAACGGTACGGAACATACCGCAAAAGTTGCAAGAAATTCCGTTATATACGACGGCAAAACTGACTACTACGCAATAACAGGCGGAAATGCCTCAATCAGACCTGCATCGAATGTTGAAAAAGTTGATATTTGGCTTAATCAGGAAGTCGGCGAAGAATTCGGCAATACAGTTCAAATTTACGGCGACATAAAATGTATTCGCGGTTCCTATTCTCCTGACGTGCCTAATGTTTTAGTCGGTGCAAAAAAAATAAATAATATCATCTACGCCGGACAAGGAAATTCATCTTTGTGGGGCGGTGGAGCAAGCAGCGATACTTTAATCGGCGGTTTTGGTGAAGATACTTTTTTCTACACGAAAGGCAGCGGCAAAGACACCATAAAAGGTGCAAACTCAAATGATGTTGTCGATTTAAGCGGAATGAAATTATCTGATATTTCTTCAATAAATATCGCTGATAATTCTATCTCTTTGAATTTTAAAGGCGGCGGAAATTTATTCCTGAACACAAATGCGGGGACAAAATTTTTGCTGAACGGTTACAGTTACATTTATGATAAAAGTGTCGGCGATTGGCACAGAGAAAAACTTTGACGCAGGGAGTTGAAAATTTTGTACACGAAAAAAATTTATTTTACTGCGGAAAATTTCGACAGACTGAAAAATATTTTTGAAAATATTCGCGGAGTAGAAAAAATTTCTGCCGGAAAAATTTCTGCGGAAAATGTTTCAAGCCAAGTCGAACCTGAACCGCAGGAATTTGAAAATATTTTCGGTGCAGAAATTGAATTTAATCCGAAAAAAATTGATATTTCCACTTTGCTGGACAATTTATTTGAAAATTTCAGTCCGTACAAAGAAAATAATTTAGGCGTTTATTATTTTTCACGGGAAGATGAGCCGCAAATTGAACTGCACATGAATTTTGTTGCAACTCGCGGCAAACAAATGGTTTCAAGCTGTGCAAATTTGACGATAAACGATCCGAACAGTAATCCGAATCTTGCAAGAAAATGTTATGTTAAGGTTGGAAAATTAAAAAATTTTATAGCAGAGGAAAAATTATCATGATTATTTACATGACAGATCACGGAAAATATTTTTCGCTTGAAGAAAGTTTGAAAAAAAATTTGCCGATGCCTCGCGGTCTTTACATAAATTTAACGAATCAATGTAACTGTGACTGCGTGTTTTGTCTGCGTCAAAAAAAATCTATGGCAGAAAGTTCAAGTTTGTGGCTGAAAAATGAGCCGACTGTTGAAGAAATCAAATCTGAACTTGAAAAAGTTGATTGGAAAAATATTAGTGAAATTGTTTTCTGCGGTTTCGGTGAACCGACTATAAAACTTAACGAACTTTTGGAGCTTTTAAAATATGTAAAAAAAATCCGCCCGGAAATTCCGACGCGATTAAATACAAACGGGCTTGGCGAATTGGAACACGGAAGAAATATTTCATCGGAATTTGAAAATATTTTGGATACCGTTTCAATAAGTTTAAATTCGGCGACGGCAGAAAAATATTTAAAAATTACTCGTGCAAAATTCGGCTTGAAATCTCATGAGGCGATGTTGACTTTTGCCGAACACATGAAAAAATTTGTTCCGAATGTAGTTTTGACAGTTGTTGATAAAGTTACTCCGCCTGAAGAAATTGAACAGTGCAAAAAAATTTGTAAAGATCGCGGATTAACTTTGAGAGTTCGCCCGTACGAGGACAGTTAAAATTTTTTCAGGACATAAGAAAACTCCCTGACAAAAAATTTCGCAGGGAGTTTTTTTTTATTAATCTTCGTCAAAATCTTCCATACTTAAACCTGTATAAGGTGTGGCGATTCTGAAAAAAGTTCTGTCACATTCGCAAGGTTCGCTCATTCTTCTTACTGCCTGCCCTGTTCGGTAACGAATCAACGGAAAAGCCTGTGCGGTCAAAGTAGTTATGACAAGTTCTCCCATTCTTTCGGGTTCTTCAATAACTTTATCGCCGTTAAATTCGACAATTTCGGCAAAATAATTATCCTCTTGAACATGATGCCCTGAATTACTCCTGCATTGATAAATCATTCCCGCAGTACCGATTTCAGACGGTGCAAACAAATTAAAAACCTGCGTACCTGTTCTAATTCCGATATGCTGTTGAAGAGGATTTTGAATATTGTTGACATTTACGCATAAAATTTTTTTAATGGAGTAGTCAATAATATTTTTTCCGATTGCTTGGAGTTGGATAATAAGTTGCATGATAAGTTGAGGCGTGCCGATTAAAATATCCATTTGAAAATCTTCCATAAGTCGGAGCCATTTTCTGTAGTCCATGCCGAGAGGAATAACCGCTGCACCTATTGATTCAAGAGCATAAAGAATATCTAAAAATTTTCCGTCCGATAAATCGCCTTGCAGACCGACTGTAGAAGTTTTATTTATTCCCGCCGCAATTAAACAGCGGACAGTCATTTCAACATTCTGTCGAATATCATCGCGAGTATAAAATTTTGTACACTCGTCCTCAAAATCTTCAAAATGAGTTATACGCAGAACTCCGGACAAGGGCAGTGTCAAAAAATCAAAAACATTCGTGCGTTTAATTTCCTCTAAAGTCAAGAAAGGAAGTTTTTGAATATCTGCAAGCGTAGAAATATTTTCCGGCTTAATTCCGACTTTATCAAAAGAGCGACGATAAAAACTGCTTTTTTCGTAAACATAAGAAACAGTTTTTTTCAGTCGTTCAATTTGGAGTGCGGTCAATTCTTCGCGAGATATTCTTTCAATTTTTTCATTCGCGTACATTTTTTAAATCCTATTCGCCTTTATAATCTTCGGGCTTTTGATAGAAGAACGGCTGGAAACTTGTATATCCGAGTTTTCTGAAATTCAAAATTGCCTCAGTTGCTCCGACAAACAAAACTCCACCGGGTTTAAGAGATTTAAAGAAATTTGCGTAAAGCTGTTCTTTTGCCTCTTCAGTGAAATAAATAACAACGTTTCTGCAGAGAATCAAATCAAATCCCGTTTCAAATTTATCTTTCAGTAAATTGTGGCGTTTAAATTCTACGACACTTTTAATTTCGGGCTTGACTGCAAAAGTTCCGTCAGGATTTTTAGTAAAATATTTTACTCTGCGGTCTGCCTGCATGGATTTAATTTCAGCGTCGGTATAAACTCCTTTGCGAGCCTTTGCAAGAATATCAATATCCAAATCTGATGCAAGAATACGATGGCGGACATTAGGAGTAAGTTCTTTCATGATAATCGACAGGGAATAGGGTTCCGCACCGATTGAACAACCCGCACTCCAAATATTGAGTTTGGGAGAACGTTTCAAAAGATAAGGGATAATTTCTTTTTCAATTTTGGAAAATTTGTCGGGATTGCGGAAAAATTCCGAAACGTTAATAGTCAAGTACTCAATAAATTCTGCGAACTCGTCTTTGTTTTTTACAACGTGATCAAAATACGCGGTAAAAGATTTAAACTCCGAGCGGTTTACAAGATTTCCAATGCGGCGTTTCATCTGCGGTTCTTTGTAAAGTTGAAGGTCGATTCCGGTTTTTCTGTTAAGTTTTTCCTTAAACGTAGCCCAGTCTTTTTCGTCCACAAGATATTCCCCCTTAAAAAATTTACTAAACTTCAAATAATGAAAGCATTTTATCAGAGCGGTATAATAATTTCAATAGAATTATCGCCGACTAAAAAAATATTGTCGTAAAAACATTTACTCAAGATAAAGAATTTCCTGCCGCATTTCCCATCGCCCAAGCCGCCTGTAAATTAAATCCTCCCGTGAATCCGTCAACGTCCGCAACTTCGCCGACTATATAAAGCCCTGAAATAATTTTTGATTCCATTGTTTTTGGATTTATTTCTTTTACGGAAATTCCGCCCGCAGTTACAATAGCTTCGTCAATCGGTCGCGTTTTTGTTACTGTGAGAGAAAAATTTTGTAAAACTTCTGCCAGTCTGTGACGTTCAGTTTTTGTAATTTCGTCAACTTTTTTTTCTTCGTCGATAAATGACAAGTCTAAAATTATCGGTATCAATTTTTGCGGAAGAAGTTCAACGAGTGCATTTTTGGCGGATTTTCTTTTGAATTTTTCAAAGTCGCGTAAAATTCTTGCGTCAAGTTGTTCAGCCGTCAACGCAGGTTTTAAATTTATTACGAGTTCGACAAATTTTTTTTCGTCCAAAAGTTTTGCAACTTTCCCGCTCAAAGTCAAAATTATCGGTCCTGATACTCCAAAATGCGTGAATAACATTTCGCCGAAAATTTCTTGAATTTTTTTGTTGTCTGAGTTCAAAGTCACGCGAACATTTTTTAAAGATAATCCCTGCAAATTTTTTATAAAATCTTCTTCAATTTCCAGCGGAACAAGTGCGGGAAAAATTTTTGTGACAGTGTGACCTAATTTTTTCGCAAAAATAAATCCGTCGCCCGTTGAACCTGTCGCGGGATAAGATTTTCCGCCAGTCGCCAAAATTACAGCGTCCGCATCAAAAAATTTTCCTCCGACTTCAACACCGAGAATTTTTTTTCCGTCAGAAATAATTTCCGTGACTTTTGAATTTAATTTTAAATCGACGTTCAGCAAAAATAATTTTTTCGTCAAAACTTCGATGACTTCCGACGCGTTGTCGCTTTTTGGAAAAACTCTTCCGCCACGTTCGATTTTGGTTTTCAAGCCGATTGATTCAAAAAAATTTATCGTGTCCGCTGTCGAAAAATTTTTCAGCGAACTGTATAAAAATTTCCCGTTGCCCTGAATATTTTTTACGACTTCAGAAATTTCCGCAGTGTTCGTCAAATTGCAGCGACCTTTTCCCGTGATAGATAATTTTTTTCCGAGTCGATTATTTTTTTCAAACAGAATAACTTCTGCAGAATTTTCAGCCGCACGAATTGCCGCCATCATTCCCGCAGGTCCTCCACCGATTACAATAACTTTCATTTGAAATAATCGCCCCCTTTCGTTCGCAGTTTAGCAAAAATTTTTTCAACTTGCAAAAATATTACTTAGCCGACAAAAAAGGATACTGCTTTTACGAACAATATAAGATCGCTAAAAAAATTGTTAAAATTATTTTTCACTCAAAATTTTTGAAAAAAAAGGAGCGTCACCAAAAAATTTAATGACGCTCTGAAAAATTATTTTTTTATTTTAAAAAGATAAATCTTCTCCATTAGTTTCGATAACTTTTTTATACCAGTAGAAAGATTTTTTCGGACGGCGGTCAAGAGTTCCTTCGCCCTTATTATCTTTATCGACGTAAATAAAGCCGTAACGTTTTTCCATTTCGCCGGTACCCGCACTTACAATGTCAATCGGACCCCAAGGCAGATAACCCATCAAAGTTACGCCGTCAACGTCGATAGCTTTTTTAATTTCCGCAATGTGACTTGCAAAAAATTTAATTCTGGAATCGTCTTGAATTTCTTCGGTAGTTCTTGCCTCATGCAATCCAATTCCGTTTTCAACAATAAACAGCGGCAACTCATAACGTTCGGACAAAACATTTAAAGCATATCTCAAACCTGTCGGATCAATGGGCCAGCCCCAATCACTGCGTGGAACATATGTATTGACAGCTTCAACAGCTTTTTGAGATTCGTCGTCAAATTTTGTCGCGTAACTTTTGTAATAACTGAAAGCGATATAATCAACTTTACCGTTATTTAAAATTTCAAGGTCTCCGTCTTCCATTTTTACGTTAATGCCTTCATTTTCCCAATGTTTGAGCATGTAAGAAGGATAATGACCTCTGCAATGAACATCAGTATAGAAAAAGTTTGTACGGCGATTTTCAGCAACCCAAGCAATTTGATCCATCGGCTTGCAAGTTTCGGGATAAATCGGATTCATCGCAAGCATACAGCCGATTTGAAAATCAGGATTGATTTTGTGACCTTCGATAACAGCTTTTGCACTTGCAACAAATTCATGGTGCAAAACTTGATAAAGAGTCTGATAACGATTTTCGTCAGGTTTATATTGAACTCCGGAATTTGTAAACGCTGTAAATTCCACATTAACATCAGCCTGATTATTGATTTCGTTGAAAGTCATCCAGTATTTAACTTTGTCTTTGTAGCGTTTGAAACAAGTTACCGCAAATTTTACAAACATATCGACAACGCGACGATCTCTGAAACCGCCGTATTTTTTCGCAACATTGAGCGGCAATTCAAAATGGCAGAGAGTAACAACAGGCTCCATGTTGTATTTAAGCATTTCATCAAAAAGATCATCGTAAAATTTTAAACCTGCTTCATTCGGTTCGGCATCGTCGCCGTTGGGGAAAATTCTTGTCCAAGCAATGGAAGTGCGGAAACACTTAAAGCCAATTTTTGCCAAAAGTGCAATGTCTTCTTTGTATCTGTGGTAAAAGTCGATTGCCTCATGATTCGGATAAGTATGACCGGGCAAAACTCCGTCAGTAATTTTACGCTGTTTTGTTGCGTCATTGTCGCCTTCTGCAACAGTCATGACATCAGCCACGCTTAAACCTTTTCCGCCTTCCTGCCAGCCGCCTTCAAGCTGATGAGCGGCAACTGCTCCGCCCCACAAAAAATTTTTCGGAAAACCCATAAAAATTCCCTCCAATCAGTATGTAAAGAAAAAAGTTGAAAAAACCTCTACAAGCGTTAAAATTTTCGAGAGGGAAGAAACTTTAAACACCTGCAGAGGTTTCCAAGTTTTTCAATTAAATTTTAAATTTTATTTCTGCAAATTATCCAAACGCTTATAAACGTCGATAAGCTCAGTCGCGATAATCTTGAAACCTTCCGCACTCATAAGCTGATCTTCTGCGTGAAGAATCAAAAGCATGACAACGCTTTTTCCCTGTGCCTCTTCCTGCAAAAGTTTAAGATGTGCGTCGTGACCTTCGGCGAAAAATTCATCGCCCTCTTTGATAATTTCCACTGCACGATCATAGTTGCCTTTTTTGGCTTCCTGAATCGCTTCAATGTACGAACTGCGGGCAGTACCGACATTTGAAATAATCTGCATTGCGGCAAGTTCCAGATTTTCCGTGTTTTCCATAAAACTTTCCTCCAATCGACGTTTTAAAACTTTTTAAAAAATTATGCTTCTTCTTCAGCATTCTGTGCGGCTTCTTCTTCCAAGCATACTTTGTCCTGAGCTTTGATGAAGGGCATATAAACCACAACTGCCATCGCAAGGTTGATTATCTGAATGACACCGCCCTGCCAGCCGTTAAGCAAGAAACCTGCAATAATCGGAGGAGTTGTCCAAGGAACTTGAACTGCACTGAACGGAGCCATAAATCCGATTGCTATCGAAACATAAGTGATAATCATCGCGATCAACGGAACAAGAATGAAGGGAACCAACAAATAAGGGTTGAAAACAATCGGCAAGCCGAAAATTACAGGCTCGTTAATGTTGAAACAACCGGGAACAATCGCCATTTTTGTCAAAGATTTAAGCTGATCTGATTTTGCAACAAGGTAACTCGCTATCAAAAGACCAAGAGTCAAACCGCAACCGCCGGATTTTACGAAAACGTCGTTGATTTGAATTGTCATAATGTGTGCGGCAGGATTTCCCAAAAGCTGCTGACCTGCATCAAGTAATGCTTGGTTATCGATTGAGTTCGCCAAAAGCAACGGACTGACAACACCGCCGACAACGTTAGGACCGTGAATACCTGCCCAGAACAGAATACTTTGCAAAGCTACGATAATTGAACCGCCGACGATTGTATCTGAAAGACCTTGCAACGGAGTTTGAATAACCGTGAAGAAAAGTTCAGGCAATGTAGTATCAAAAAGATGATGGCAGATTCCGTAAACAATCGAACCGGTTGTAAAGCAGATAAAACCGGGAGTAAGTGCTTCAAATGCTCTTGCAACACCGCCGGGAACAGAATCAGGCATTTTGATTCCGATATGATTTTTTTCGCAGTAAACGCAAGTGCAAGAAACAAAGAATGCAATTACAATAGCTGTGATAACACCGTTTGAGCCGACCCAGTTTTTCGGAATAATTCCTCCGACAATATCGCCGCTTTCAGAAACGATTTCAGGCGGCATAATAATCAAGAAAGTTGAAACTGCAAGGAGTGATGCCATACTTGCATCACAGCCTTCATTTGCAACATAACGATAAGTGATTGCGGCAACAACAATCAGTGCCAAAACTCCGAAAGTTGCACCTGCTACAGCATTAAGCGAATCAGTCCAATGCGGTCCGAAAATTCCCGCCATAAATTCAGGATAGCCCGGGATAGGCAAGTTGGCTATCAAAAGGAAAACGGAACCGCAGATTGTAAACGGCGTTGTCATGATGAAACCGTCACGCAGTGCAACGACCGCCTTAATCTGTGCAAAATTGCCCATGAACTCGATAAACTTGTCAAACATTTCTTGTTTGGACATTTCCAACACCTCACATTTCATTTTCTTAAAAATATCACTTTCAGCCATTCGCCGCAATAAATTCGGAAGTAAATGAATCATTGATACAAGAATTTTTTTCAAAAATCTTTTTTGTGTATCAACCGTTACGATAAAAAAAATCTCCAAAAATCTCAAAGACTTTTCGTCAAATATCTGCGGTAATGATTCAATAAAATTGTGTCAAGGAATCTTCGGATTTTAATCACGGGCGTTTCATAAAAATTTCGGATAAAAATGATACACTCTGAAAAAAATAGGTAGTGACTGAAAATGCAAGAATATGTTTCCGAAATAGAAGATCCGCGTCATGCAGGTTATGTGAAACATAAATTGACAGACGTATTACTCCGACGATTAAAATTGCCAAAAACTGTGAGAAATTTTTAGCAGACGTGAAATGCGAATAGAATCTCACGAAAAAAATTTAGTATTTATTGTCGCCGGAGTAATAGAATCATAATCGGCGAATTTTGGCTCTTAATTGAAGGTGTCGCAAAATACCTTTACAGAATCGAACTGTCCGAAGAAAAGCCTTAAAAATTTTTCAAAATTAAAGGTGTTTTTCGGCGGTAGGTGAAGTTACCAAAAACGAGTGATTTTGGTATGGCGATAGTGTGTGCTTACCAAAAATAGCACTTTTTGGCAAGGTAAAAATAAAAACTAAGCTCTTCCAAAAGTCACTCGGAAGAGCCGTTTTTTTGTCTGCACATTGTCTGCAAGCGGCAAGAAAAATGCAAAATTTCAGTTAGTATCAGTTAGTTAGAAAATTGCTTTAATTTCGCATTGCCGCGTTATTTAAAAATATGAGTTAGGATTAGTTAATTTCAATGTGATTAAAATTCTGCATAAAAAAATACCTGCTTTCATAATACATTTGCAAACAGAATTTTATAATATAGAAAAAATAATGTCAAACCGCCGTTAAGTGCTTGATTTATTCTCTTAAAACACAGCAGTAACTTTTGCAAGATATTTTTTGCATCTCTGTCGTGATATGTTCCAAATTTTGAACAACACCAAATTTTTAAGAATCTTCAGCCGCTCTGATCGGTGAAAAATTCAATTAAAATATTCTACGACTGCCATGACAAAATATGTAAATCCCGCCGCAATTAAAGGTCCTACTGCAATTCCCTTGAAAAAAAATACTCCTATCATCGTGCCGACAATCAAAGCAGGAATTACATTCGGATTAGACTGCATGAGCGGAACCCCAAATCCTCCCGAAATAGCCGCCAAAAGTCCAGCAGTCACCGCCACAATTCCTATCGGAGTTTTGAAAGAATCAATCATAGTTTGAATTGTAACAGTGCCGTCGGCAATCGGAACTAAAACCGCCGCCGTCAAAATTATTATCCCAAGCTGTAAACCATGACCGCCCATATATTCCAAAACCATCGGAGAATTTGTTATCTGTCCGAAAACTTTTAATCCGATTATAAGAATTGACGCATATATTACCGTTGTATTGTGACCAAGCACACTCAAAAAAAGTATAAGTCCAAGCGTCAAATATTCCGTCATGTAATCACTCCAAAAAATAAACGCAGAAAATTTTTTCGTGTTTTATAGTACTAAAGTTATTTTCAAAATTCAAGTTTGTTACGGAATTTTTTATTTTGCGGAAAAAATATTTTTCGTGTTATAATCAAAAAAAATTTACGTTGGATTTTCGTATTGAAAATTGTCGAACGGAAGGAGAAATTTTTATGAAACTTATGATTGATGACGCTCACATTGAGCAGATTAAAAAAATTTATGAATTTTACCCCGTTGACGGTGTGACAACTAATCCGTCCATTTTGTACAAAGTCGGCAGAAAACCTTTTGAAGTACTGAAGGAAATCCGCGAATTTATCGGAGAAAATTCTGAAATGCATGTTCAGGCGACTGCGGAAACTGCAGAAGGCATGGTTGAGGACGCAAAATATATTTTGGAACAGCTTGGTGAAAATACTTTCATCAAAATTCCTGCAATTCAGGAAGGGTTCAAAGCAATGAAAATTTTGCACAGAGAAAATATGAAATTTACTGCGACGGCAATTTATACTCCCATGCAGGCATTTTTGGCGGCAAAAGCCGGAGCAAGTTATACCGCACCTTATGTAAATCGTCTGGACAATCTCGGCTATGACGGAGTTCAAGTTGCAAAAGATATTCACGATATTTTTTGTGAAAATGATTTTGATACTGAAGTTTTGGCGGCAAGTTTCAAAAATTCTCAACAGATTTTGGAACTTTGCAAATATGGAGTCGGTGCCGCTACTGTTGCACCGGACGTAATTTTTTCGCTTGTTAAAAATAAAGTCGTTGAGTCTGCAGTTGATGATTTTATTTCTGATTTTACAAAACTTGTCGGCGAAGGAAAAACCATGAAAGACTGCTAAATTAATTCTTGAATCAGAATAAGAAGGGGGATTTTATGGAAAACTTAAATATTTTGATTAAAAGAAAGAATGAACTTAACCGAACCATTCAAGAAATTGACATGTTGGCGGCTGAAAGTACTGCGAAAGTTTTAGATGCAATAGATCGTCAGCGTTGGTTTTTCTTTGACGAAACATCTCAAATTATTTTTGACAGAGAAACGGGATTAATCTGGGCTAATCTGGATCATTTTCCTTGGAAAAAAGACGACGAAGAACAACTCGTTTATTCTGACGAAAATGATTACAAAGAAGTTACTGAACTGCTTGAAGAAATGAATTATCAAAATTTCGGCGGTTACGGCAGCTGGAAAATTCCGACACATATTGAACTTTGGAAACTGGTTGAAGATAAATCATTTCCTTTTTGCGAAGGTAACAACTGGAACATAAGAAAACGTTGCTATTGGTGCGTGAGTTATAAGAATAATATTGCGTCAAAAGATTTGGACGACTCTCCTGCAGACGCGGACATAAAATCTAATCATTCAGTTTTTGTAATTCCCTGCAGTCATGAATTTATAACGGAAAATTTTTCGGGAACGTCTAAAGAAATTCTTGAAATTTTTGATAAAAATAATCTTATTCCGAAATTTGACGACGAAGAAATTTCAAAGATTTACAGAAAAATTTTTGTCGAAAAAGTTATGGCTCGCCGTCAGGCAGTCTTAAATCAAATTCTGGAAATTGATCAGAAGATTGAAGAAATTGAAAACGAAGAACCTATAACAACCGTAAATTTTGACTATAAAGATTTGCTGGAAAAATTTAACATCGCCGAAATTGAAAAATCGCCGATAAAATATTATAAAGCGGTTTTTGATTTGTCTTATGATCTGTCCAAAGTTATTTACGAATACGCCTACACTCACAAAAAAATAATCAGTGAATTTACAAATGCTGCCATGAAACTTGACAATCAGTATGTCGAATGTGACAAACTTACTGCGGAAGAAAATTCATTTTTGGAAGAAAGACAAAAATTTTTGGCACGTCATCTTAAGCCCGGCATAGAAGAAGTAAGCAAACAAATTTCTGCCGTCAAAGCTCAAGCGGAAGATTTTAACGCAAGAATCGAAAAAATAAATAACGGTTCCAATTCAATAAAAGAGTTTGCCGAATTGGAAAAAGAACCCCGCGTCAGTTTTGAATTTTTGATAGAAAATTTGGGAAATCTTATTATAGATGCTCAAAAGCGGGTAGATTTTTTCATTGCTCATAAAAATTTTGTCGCTGAAATTATGAATCAGTGGGAAATTTGGAGCGAGGATTATAAATCTTTCGGAACAAATTTGTGTGAAGATTTTATGAGAATTTGCCAGAAAGACGGCATTGACAAAAACCTTTCTCAGAAATGGGCAGGCGAATGGAGAAATAAAAGATTTATTATCGAAGAAAGATTTTTGCCGCTTATTGAATACTGCCTGTTTGGAAATCTTTTGGACGGAAACGGTGCAGAGGCTTTGAAACTTTTGCAGGTTTACAAAGAGGATATCGACAAATTTTATTTGAACGACAGAAAAAATATTCATAAAAAATTTTTCTCCGCAAGTGACAGCGGTTTTCGCGAACAACTTGAAATCGGAAGTGCCATTCGCAGATTTAACGCGAAATTTCATCATGAACTGAAAAAAATTATTTTCGACTGCAGAAGAGAAGACGAAAAACATTTTCTTTTGATTTGGGCAAGACCTTTTTCAACTATGCCGATTGATATTATAATGAATTTCGTTAGCGAAAAGAATTTTGAAAAAGTTCCGCCAAAAATTTTGAGGCAGTTTGAAGAATTGAGAAACAGAAATCTTACTGATTATCTTTCAGACAGTCAGGCTTATACCGCCGCGATTGAAAAATACAAAAATGATTTTGACAATCTCATAAAAGAAGTACAAAAATTTTTCTGAAAAGTCGATAATACTTGTGTCAAAATATAAAAAAATTTTTGGAGGTATGGTAAAAAAATGTGGAGAGGACTTTACACTGCGGCAACGGGAATGATAACCGAACAACAACGCACTGACGTTATCTCAAATAATTTAGCCAACGCCGCTACTACAGGATACAAACATGATAAAGCAATTCACAGAGAATTTGAAAATATGTTAATCCGCAGAGTTTATGACCATGAGGACGGCGGAACTGTCGGAATGGTTGCTGACGGTTTTAATTCGCTGGGAAATCTCGGAACAAGCAGTGTTGATGTAACTCAGTTCAAAGGATTTAATGCAGATCCGTTTAACAGTCCGGCGATTGGTCGTCTTGGTCTTGGTGATTATATTGATGAAATTGCCGTTGATTATTCGCAGGGAGCATTTGAAACGACGGGAAATACTTTTGATTTGGCAATAGCGGGACAGGGATTTTTTGCTGTTCAGACTCCAAACGGTGTGCGTTATACTCGTAACGGAGCATTTTTTGTAAATCAAAATGGAGTTTTACAGGATATTCGCGGATATAATGTTCTCGGAAGAAATGGAAACAATATTACAATTCCAAGAAATGTTTCCCGCGAAAAAATTGTTGTTACAAGTGACGGAAGTATTTCATATACGAATAATAACGGACAGCAGCAACAAATAGGGCAACTCCAATTTGTACAATTTGCCAACCGTCTTCAGATTCAAAAACAAGGCGATAATCTTTTTTACGCGGTTGCAGACAATAACGGAAATGTTGCTCAACCTCAACAGGCAACTGGAGAAATTTTACAGGGTATGCTTGAAAAATCTAACGTTGAAATTGTCCGCGAAATGGTTGAACTTATTCATAATCACAGAGTTTACGAGGCAAACGCAAAAGCCGTCACAACTCAAGACACAATGCTTGACGCTTCAGTCAATCAGGTCGGCAGAATCGGCGGTTAAGGATTAGAAGTTAGGAATTAGGAGTTAGGGATTTGTAAGATATTCTCAAGGGGATTTTTTATGTGATCCCTATTTTTTATTTCCTGAAATTTTAAAAACAACGGCTTCAATAGCTTTTTGAGAAAACTGTCTGATAAAAATTTGCTTGAGGCTGTCTTGACAAAATATCGTTGAGAATGAAATAATGCGCCATATATTTTTGGTAGTTTTTTGGTATTTGAAAGGGGTTTTTCTGATGAAGAAAAATTTTTTTGTTCTTCAGCGTTTTGCGAAAAAAATTAAATTGACCAACAAAGATGACGTTTACTCCAACTCGGAAGAAAACAGAATTGTTTACGCACTCGGTGGCAACGATTCAATTTATAACACTGGAACTGGAGATTATGTTACCATCAGTGGCGGAAAAGGCGATGACACGATTAAAAATTATGGGGGTTATGTTTCAGTCGACGGCGAGGCTGGTAATGATTACATTAGTAGCGGGTATTCTGTTTCTTTCAGTTATGGATATTACTATGCCACTCTCAATGGTGGCACTCTCAATGGTGGAGACGGCAACGATACTATTTCCAGTTATGGAAGAAATGCAAAAATTGACGGCGGAGACGGCGATGATAAGATTTCCAGTTCTGGTTACAATTCAACAATTAATGGCGGAGACGGCAACGATTCTATTTACGGTCACAATTCAACAATTAATGGCGGAGACGGCGATGATACTATTTCCGGTTCTGGAATCATCGACGGCGGGTCTGGCAACGATTATATTTCCAGTTATTCAAAAAATAATTTAATTCAATATGCTTCAGGCGATGGCAACGATACTATTTTGGGATTTGATTCCAGCGATACCTTACAAATTACCGAAGGCAATTTTACGACAACGAAAAGTGGCAGTGATTTTATCGTAAAAGTTGGAAAGCAAAAAATTATTCTGAAAGATTCCGTGAAAAGTAAATACGACAAAATTCACATAAAAAATTCTGCTGGAAAAACTGTTGTTTATAACGACTGGAAGAAATGGATCGGTACTTCCAGCGACGACAGCTTTGTAAATTATTGCGATAATGTCGCTCTGTATGCAAAAGCCGGTCATGATTCTATTAGCAATTATAAATCTGATGTAACAATCGAAGGTGGAACTGGCGATGATACTATTTCCAGTTCTGGAATCAATGCAAAAATTGACGGCGGAAAAGGCGATGATAAGATTTCCAGTTCTGGAATCAATGCAAAAATTGACGGCGGAACTGGCGATGATACGATTGAAAATTATGGGGATTATGTTTCAGTCGACGGCGGAGCTGGCAATGATACTATTTCCAGTTATGGAATCAATGCAAAAATTGACGGCGGAACTGGCGATGATACTATTTCCAGTTCTGGAATCAATGCAAAAATCAACGGCGGAGCTGGCAATGATTATATCAGGGCATATAATGGTAGCGGTGTTTCTGGCTCAACAGTTGCTTATTATGCTACGCTCAACGGTGGAAAAGGTAACGACACCATTAACGCTGAAGCAGTAAATATCATAACCAACGGCGGCAAAGGTAATGATTGGATTAACGTTCATAGAGCCGATAACACAATCAGCGGCGGAAAGGGCAACGATTCTATCTCACTCTCCAGTTATGCAAAAAATAGTTTGGTTCAATACGCCACAGGTGACGGAAAAGATATTGTTCTCGGTTTTGATTCTGACGATACTTTGCAGATAACAAAAGGAAAATATTCCGTAAAAACCAAAGGCGATGATGTCGTTGTTAGTGTCGGAAAAGGTTCAATAACTTTAAAAGGAATGGCGGGAGAAAAATTATCTATCACGAACGCCAAAGGAAAAACCACTAAAAAAACTTACGGCAAAGCAGTTTCAAATAATTCTGTTTCAGAACTTTGGTTTGACAGCGAAAATAATATTGTTCAAGATGATTTTGAGTCGATTATCGAAAATAAATCTGATGTCGCTATTGAAAAATTTGCAGGTTCTGAAGTGACAAATTTAGCGTCGAAAACTTCTTTGACTGCGGGAATTGACTACGACAAAAATTAACGTAAAAAATTTTTATTGACAGATGAAAAGACTTCTGAAAAAATTTCGGAGGTCTTTTTTTATGGCGAAAGGAGAAATTTTTTTGAACGAGCCAAAAATTTCTGTGGTTGTTCCACTGTACAACAGAAAATATTATATCGAAGATTGTATTTCAAGCGTGCTTAATCAAAGTTTTCAAGATTTTGAAATTATAATTCGTGATGACTTTTCAAGTGACGGAGTTTGCGAATTTGTGGAAAAAATTTTTTCTGCAGAAATTTCTTCGGGAAAAATAAAATTGTTTCGTAATTCTGAAAATCTTGGAGAGTCGGCGACTCTAAAAAAACTTTTTAAAAACGCAACGGGAAAATATATAACAATTTTGCACAATGACGACTTATATTTAAAAAATGCGTTGGAACATCTTTATAAAGTTGCCGAAAAATTTCATGCGGACGTTGTTCACAGTACGGGAGTTTTAACTTCTCCAAAGGACGGAACAATTAAAGACGGCAGCACTTTGAAAAGAATTTTTCATGACGCTCACAATGTTGAAAATATTGAAGTGATGCCGAGTGATTTAAAATTTAGATTTAATGAATGGCTTTACGGCGGTATTTTTCAAGACGCACAATATAATATTTTCAGAAGAAAATTTCTTTTTGAAAGTAACATGATTGAGGAAATGGACGGCTGTGACAATTCTTTTCTTTCTCTGTTGTGGATAATGAAGGCGAAAATTTTTGTCAAAACTCCTGAAATTTTTTATATTCATCGAGATTCGCCGGACTCTCAAACAAATGACAGGTCTTTTTCGCCGCAAAAGTTGGAAAGGAATATTTCAACTCAAATTAAACTTTTCCGCCAAGTTGATAAATTTCTTTCTGATATGGATTTTTTCAAAGACGACAAAATTTCTGATTATCTTGTAAAAGCAAAAATTTTTATGGCTCAAGAAAATTTGGACAGAGATAAAATATTGAATGGAAATAAAAATTACGCCGAACTTTACAAGTTGACGGAAGATATTTTTAAAAAAATTTTTGGTTCTGACGGAGTATATTTGGCACTTCTTTATCACTGGGGACATATTATGCAATTCAAAAAAAGTGAAGCAAAAAAATTACTTTTGAATTGCTTAAAAACTTTGGACAACGACATTTAAACAAAAAAATCCCCTCGAATCATCGAAGGGATTTTTTTATTTTTTTCTTGTAAAAATTTTATTTCATTTATATCTTCAATCAAATTTCTGACTTCAATATATCTTGCGTCACGGGAATAACTAATATTTCCAGATTTGCAATAAGGAAAAAAATCTAAATTTGCCCATATAAGAGCGGTTTGGCTGTCAAAAATCAATTTTCGATTATTTTCAAAGAAAAACCAACGCTGATTTTTAATTGCGTCGAGAATTTTTTGCTTTCCTGTTACTGACAAATTTTCAAGTTTAAAAATTTTTTCTGCAGTTCAGATTTTTTTTTATTAAGATCGTCTAAATTTTTTATTGCACATCTCCGAGAAAAATTTTTCGGAAACTCTTTCTACTTGCAAAGAAAATTTCCTGCACAAAAATTTTTTGAAAATGTTATAATCTCAACCAAAAAAGTTTGGAGAGAAGTTTTTTGACTTACAACATAAAAATTTTTGGAATTGTTCAGGGTGTCGGATTTCGTCCTTTTATAAAAAATCTTGCCGACACTTTTTTTATTTTCGGCTCTGTTGCAAATAAAGGCTCGTACGTTGAAATTTTTGCTCAAGGTTCAGAAAAAAATCTTGAAAAATTTTTGCGGGAAATTCCAAAAAAATCTCCGCCGCGTTCCGCAATTTTAAAACTCGACGCAAAAAAAATTTCTGAAGAAAAAATTTTTTCGGATTTTAAAATTATCGAAAGCGTTCACGAAAAAGGAGATATTTTTGTTTCGCCTGACATTGCAATTTGTGAAAAATGTTCAGAAGAACTTTTCGACAAAAATAATCGCAGATATTTGCACCCGTTTATAAATTGTACGGCTTGCGGTCCTCGTCTTACAATTTTGGAAAATATGCCTTACGATCGTGAAAGAACTTCCATGAAAAATTTTCCGATGTGCAAAAATTGTTCCGAAGAATATTTTGATAAAAATTCCAGAAGGTTTGACGCTCAACCGATTTGCTGCAATGACTGCGGACCGAAATTAAAATTGGGAATTGGGAATAAGGATTTAGGAATTAGTGACGCAGAAATTATTAAACGTGTAAGAAAAATTATTTTTGACGGCGGAATTGTTGCAATAAAAGGTATCGGCGGTTTTCATCTCGCATGCGACGCAAAAAATTTTTCTGCCGTAAAAAAACTTCGTGAAAATAAATTTCGTCCGCAAAAACCTTTTGCAGTTATGTTCAAAAATATTTCTTCCGTCGAAAAATATTGTCATCTTTCTGAAAACGAAAAAAAATTTTTAGATTCTCCGCAAAAACCAATTATTTTATTGCAAAAAAAATTTCCTGAAAAAATCGTTGAAAATGTTGCTCCGAAAATAAATAAACTCGGTGCGATGTTGCCATATACTCCGCTGCATATGTTGATTTTTGATTTTCCTGACGAAATAAAAAATTTTCCCGACGCTCTTGTTATGACGAGCGGAAATCCTTCGGGAGTTCCAATTTCGATTGACGACGACGAAGTTAAAAATATTTTTGATTTTTGCGACGAAATTTTGACGCACGACAGAAAAATTTTGCTCCGTGCAGATGATTCCGTTATGAATTTTTATAAAAATTTTCCGCTGATGATTCGCAGAAGTCGCGGTTATTCGCCGCTCCCGATTTTTATCGAAAAATCTAAAAAAATTTCCGTACTTGCGATTGGCGGCGAATTAAAAAATACTTTTGCACTTGCGAAAAATAATTTAATTTATTCTTCGCCTTACATCGGTGACGCTGAAAATTTGCAGACCGTCGAAATTTTGGAAAAATCTGTTGAGCGTTTGAGCGATTTACTTGAAATTTTTCCTGAAAAAATTATTTGCGACAAGCACCCGCGTTATCAAACTTCAAGACTTGCAGAAAAAATTTCTGTCGAAAAAAATATTCCGCTAGAAAAAATTCAACATCATTACGCACATATTTTGAGCAATTTGGCGGAAAATAATTTTTTTGGAGAAGTTATCGGAGTGAGTTTTGACGGCACTGGATACGGCGACGACGGAAAAATTTGGGGCGGAGAATTTTTTATTTGTGACGCAAAAAATTATCGTCGTGTTGATTCGATTTCAAAATTTATTCAAGCCGGCGGCGATAAAAGTTCTGTGGAATGTTGGCGAAATTCTTTAGCGATGATAAAAAATTTTGACACGGAGATTGCAAAAAAATTAAATTTTGCTGACGAAAAAGAAATTTCGGCACAAAAATTTTTGCTGGAAAAAAATTTAAATTGCATTGAGTCAACGAGTTGCGGAAGATTATTTGACGCAGTTGCGGCGGTTTTGGGAATTTGCAAAAAAAATTCTTACGAAGGCGAAGCGGCTATGAAATTGCAAAGTTGTGCGGAAAATTTTTCTGAAAAAGTTGAAGTTAAAAATATTTTTTCAACGCAGGAACTTTTTGAAAAAATTTTGTCAATGAGATTGGACGGAGCGGAGAAAGAATTTTTGGCTAAATATTTTCATGAGGGATTGGCGGAAATAATTTTTGAAAAAGTTTTAAAAATTTCTGAGCGTGAAAAAATTTTTACAGTTGCGTTAAGCGGCGGAGTTTTTCAAAATATTTTTTTGTTGGATTCTGTCATAAAAAAATTGGAGCGGAAAAATTTTAAAATTCTGCTGAATAAAATGATACCTGCGAATGACGGCGGAATTTGTATCGGTCAGGCATTTTTTGCAATTCAATAGAAAATTTTTCTTTATGCAAAATTTTTATGATATAATCGAAAAAATTTTTGGAGGTGTTTTTTTTGGCGAAAAGCAGAATCCAATGGATAGATTTTGTCAGAGGTTTAGTCGTGATTTTAATTGTACTCGGTCACGTTATGCCAAAGTGCGACGCATTAAAACTAATTTTTATATTTCATTTGCCGTTTTTTTTCATAATGGCAGGATATGTTTTGAACGTCGAAAAGTGGTCGCCGAATTTTGAAGAGTTTGCAAAAAAAATTGCGAAAAGATTACTCTTGCCGTACATCGTTGCGGAAATAATTTGGTATCCGATTTGGTTTATTTTTTCGCACGAAATGGGATTTTTTACTCATCTTTGGCGACTTTCCGAAGCAGACCCAGTCAACGGATTTTTTACAATTTTTTGGGGAGCAATAAATAATGATTATGATGCGGCAGTCGATGCACCGTTGCTTTTGGGTCCGATGTGGTTTTTTCCGTGCCTTTTTTTGGCAGAAATAATTTATCTCGGACTTCACAAAATTTTCGGCAAAGATTTTAAAAAATTTTTTGCGTCGCTAACAGTTGCGGCAGGTTTAGGATTTTTCTTCGGAAAAATTCAGCCGTTGCCACAAGCCATTGACATTGCACTTGTAATGCAAATTTTTGTTGCAGTCGGCGTTTTGATGAAAAAATTTAAATTTGTCGAAAAAATAAATTTGCCGATTATAATCGCGTCGATGATTTTTGTTGTAATTTCGTATAATTTTAACGATTTTATTGACACAAGTTTCAGAATGTACGGCAATCCGATTTTATTTTATCTCGGGGCCATTTGCGGAACGATAATTTGTATAAAAATTTCTGTGATTTTTACAAAAATTGGTGGAAAAATTTCGGATTTTATTTCATATTGCGGCTTGCAGAGCGTTTTGGTCGTCGCGATTCACATTCCGCTAATTATAATTTTGTACGATTTAATTATGGGAATGAAATTTTTTGAAAATGACAAACTTTTACATTCGAGTTGGATTGTTGCGATAATTGCGTTAATTTTGGGCGTGACGATTCCGCTGTTAATTGCAAAAAAATTTAGAAAGAAACCGATTATAAAATATTTCTGTAACTGAAAAATTTTTATTTGCAAATTTTTTTATTCAATTTCAAAAATTTGTGAAAATACTGTCATTTCCAAAATTTTTTTTACTTGTTCGCAAATATTTTTCATTATCTTCAAAGCCAGAATCTTGAAAGTTAAGCACAAGTTTTTCCTCCAAAAATTTTTAAAATTATAGCAAAAAAATAGCCCGAATGTTAAAAAATTTTTCGTTTTAAATATCAACAAAAATGCCTTTGTGGTCGGACAACTTTTTATCAAAATTCCATTCATCAAAATTAAATTTTTTATTCGGCAGAAAATTTTTTGAAATTGCAATGTGGTCGATACATTCGGAACAATTTTTGGTTAATAATTCAATGTTCAAATCAGAAAAAGTTTGCAATAAATTATTTCTGCCAAAATTTGTAAAATAATAATTGTCGGCAAAACTGCAGTTAAAATCTCCTACAATTAAAATATTTTTCTCCGACAAAATTTTAAAATCCTCGATCTGTTTCATCAAATCAGTTGGAAAATTTTTATTTCTGTTGCCGTAAATTCCGATTATCGTTCCGTAAACAATCAAATTTCCAAATTCAGTTTCAAGTTCGACACAAATTGCAGTAAATTTATCGAAAGTTTGATGAGTTTTCACAAAATTATAATTTGTAAAAATTGTGAGAACCTGTCTAAAATCTTTTGAGAATAAGAGTAAGTAAAGCCAGAACAGTCATCTGCATTGAAGTGTGAAGTTTACGTTCACAATTTTTCCACAAACGGCGATTCTTTTCCAACCACGCAAAAGTACGTTCCACAA
>JAFZMV010000166.1 GCA_017553205.1 Selenomonadaceae bacterium
CATTATTCGGATTTAATTTTATCGCTTGATTGTAGTCAGAAATTGCTTGTGAATAATTTTTTAAATTTTTATAAGCAACTCCGCGATTGTTATATGCCTTTGCATAATTCGGATTTAATTTAATAGCTTGATTGAAATCCGAAATTGCTTGCGAATAATTTTTTAAATCTAAATAAGCATTTCCGCGATTGTTATATGCTTCAAAATAATTCGGATTTAATTTTATCGCTTGATTGTAGTCAGAAATTGCTTGTGAATAATTTTTTAAATCATAATAAGCATTTCCGCGATTGTTATATGCATAGTCATTATTCGGATTTAATTTTATCGCTTGATTGTAGTCAGAAATTGCTTGTGAATAATTTTTTAAATTTTTATAAGCAACTCCGCGATTGTTATATGCCTCTGCATCATTCGGATTTAATTTTATCGCTTGATTGTAGTCAGAAATTGCTTGCGAATAATTTTTTAATTCGTCATAAGCAATTCCGCGATTGTAATATGCCATTGCAAAATTTGGATTTAATTTTATTGCATCATTAAATTTTGAAATTGCTTCTTGATAATCTTTTTTATACGCAAATTCTACCCCTTCATCATTTTTTTGTTGAGCTAAAACTTCGTTGTCAATTTTATTTACTTCAGATTTAATTTGCTCTGAATTTTTATTTTCAGCAGTTTTTCTCAAATTCTCAAAATCATTAGAAATTTTTTCAACATTTTTCTTGGAATCATTATTTTGCTGAACAATCGTAATTTTTTCTTTTTCATCGCGGCGAATATAATTTTGCAAATCGCTTGTATTAACTTTTGCAGTTACAGTCGCCTCATACATATAAGCAATTTTTCCTGTATCATTTCCGCGCACGTCGTGAGCTTGCACAGGAATTTTTTTATACTGCACGTCCAAAATTTTTATATTATTGCTCGTATACGCGGAAATATCATCATCAGTAATCATTCCACCGACAGTTTTTGAAAAACTTTTTACATAAACTCCGGCTTTTTCCTTCGCCGCCTGAACCGCTCGCATTTTCGCAATATTTTTTACAGTTTCGATAAATTGCGGATTTTCTTCGCCAAAATCTAAAATCGCAGAATCACTCGCCGTAACATTTTCAACCGCAGCATAAGCCACTGAAACAATTTGCAAATTATTTTCGTGCAAAATTATCGGCGAAAAATTTATTACTCCGACTGCCAGCGAACTTACAATTAAATTTCGCAAAATTTTTTTATTCATGATTTTTCTCCTCTCGATTATTTAAAATTTTTTCGAGTTCATCGGTATCAATCTCAGCAGTTACAATCGCACGAATTATAAAATTATCATCTTCAGCAGGTTCGATTTTATATTTCACCTCCAAAATTTTCATCAAACTTTCTGTAATCGTAATAATTTCATCGTGCGTAAGCTGAGAATTTTTAACTTCAGAAAAACTTTCAATATAAACTGCAATTTGCTCGGAAATATTTCTTTCGCCGTCGAGTTTAGCTTTTTCTTTTGCAACGTCCAAAGTTTCATCGACAACAGCAAAAAAACCTTCGCCAACATAATTTTTAATTTCAGCGTGAGCATTTGACGAAAGAAAAAATATTGCGAAAAAAATCATAAAGAAAAATTTTTTCATAATGACACCTCCGTTATGTAAAGACTTGTCAAGTTTGTCTGAGGACATGGGAAAAGAACTTTAGAAAAAACAGCTCTCGGCTTTGCCACTCTGTTATTCGCGGATTGGTTACCACAGTGGGCAATGGTTCGCCGCAAGTCCTGAC